>DATGWV010000416.1:0-7420 GCA_035299305.1 Phycisphaerales bacterium
GCTGGGCGTGGATGGCACGCGCGACGCCGTGCGGCAGTTGCATGAAGCGGCCAACGCCGCGCTCGCGCCGCTGGGCGAGAAGGCGGCGATGCTGCGGGCAGCGGCGGCGGTGATGTCGGAGCGGGAGAAGTAGAAGTGACGGAGTCACGCAGTAACGAAGTGACGAAGTGGAAAGACACGTGGGTGCGCACGCGTCTTGCGACTTCGTCACTGCGTTACTTCGTCACTTCCTCACCGAATCGCATGCTGAAGTGCGATCAAGCTATAGCTCGTGATGAGCACGGGGTCGTTTTCCATCCAGCGGTCGTCGACGGGGCGGAAGCTGCCGTCTTCGGCTTGCAATTCGGCAAGGCGGTTGATGAGGTCGCGCTGCCAGTTACGGGGCGAAACGGTGCCTTCGCTCTCGCGCACGGGCAGGATGGCTTCGCCGCTGGCGTGGTTGGCGCGGCCGAAGACCATGAGGTAGTAGTAGAAGCCGTCGGTGCCCATGCCGGGGTTCTCGGCGAGGGTGTAGTTGTTGGTGATCCACTTGCGAGCGGCGAGGACGCGCGGGTCGTCGAGCTTGAGGCCCGCGTAGGCGTAGCTCTTGAAGCCGGAGTAGGTCATGGTGCCGTAGGCGCGGAGCTTGCTGACGCCCTTCCACGCGGAGACGGGCGTGAGCTTGATGTCGCCAACGCCATCAAGATCGTTGCTGAACGCTTTCGCAAGCGCGAGCCGGAGTTCAGTGCCTTTGGTGGTGCCGGCTCGGACTTCGAAGTTGTTGACGCTGACACCGTCGCCCGTGGGGCCCAGCACAACCATGAACTCGGTCTTGGTGAATGCGGCATCGGTGCTGGCGCTGATGGCTTCTTGCACGCGCTTGATGATGTCGTCGCGCTTCAGCGTGACTTGCTTGCCGTCGGCGCCTTTCTGCTTGAGCGTGACCGCGGCTGACAGGCCCGGGGGACCGGAGAGGCTTTCGGCGATTTCGCCAGCAAAGCTCTGGCCTTGGCCAATCGTGTCTTTGTTGACGGCGGTGGCGTAGATGAAGCCGCCTTGCGTGCTGCCGTCGGCGTAGGGCATGTCGTTGACGGGCTTGCCGTTCACTTCTTCGAGCATCTGGCAGCGCTGCATGAAGACGAGGGCGCGTTCAAAGAATGGATCATCGCTTGGCACGCCGCTCGCCGCCATCGCTTCGATCGCAAAGCTGAGATTGCTCAGATCAGGCCGACCGCGATTGCCGTAACCGACGCCGCCGTAATACGCGTGATCGCGATCGACCTTCTTCGCCGATTCCGCCAGCCCGTCGTACTCAATCGCGCCTTCGCCATACTGCAGAGCGCGAATGAAATCCTGCGCCTTGCGCATGTGCTCCGCAAGTTCCGGCGTGCGCGGCAGCCGGGCCAGCGCGCTCAGCGAGATCGCCGTGTTGTAACTGGGCAACGCCTTGTCATAAATGCCGCCATCCGCCTGTTGCAGATTGAGCAGGAACTTCGTTCCCGCCGCGATCGACTCATCGCTCGCATCAATGCCAGGCTGCATCAGCATGCCCCACATCGCCAGCGCCGAAATCGCGGGGAACGTGGGCCCTTGCGGGTTAATCCGCCAACCGCCCTTCTCCTTGTCCTGCTGCGTGCGCAAGTAGGCGATGGCCTTCTTCGCCATCTCATCAGCCTTCGCCCGCTCGGCATCACTCAGCGGAGCCGCACCCGACACAGCGGTTTCAACCATCGCCTGTTTCTCAGCGACTTGCCGCTCAATCTTGTCCTTCCCCGTCAGGTCAGGCTGAGCGAAAGCGGAACCGGCGAAGACAAGTAACGTGCAGATGGTGGTGCGCATGCGAAAGCGTACGTCACACTGCGACGCCTGGACACATACCCGCATGCTCAGGTGCAGCAAACACTGCTCACGCCTTCACAATGACATTGAACCCGCCGTACGCCATCCGCTTGCAATCCATGATTGGGTTCTTGTTCATCTTTTCCATGATCTTGGCCATCGCAGGATCGGCCATGATCGCCTTGTTCGCCTTGTCGCGCGCGGCTTTGCTCTTGAACGTCGCGAACGCGAAGATTACAACTTCATCTTTCTTCGCGCCCGCCATCGCCGGGTACTCGACCATCCCATGTGCGTTCATGTCATCGCCCGCAGCTTCGATGTACGAAATCGCGCCGCAGCGTTTCCACACCTTGCTCGCCGCGCTTGCGATCTTCTTGTAATCAGCCAGTCGCTTCTTGGGAACCGGAAGAATGAAACCATCGAGGTACATGGGCATGCGTCGCTCCTTGCTTGGTGCCAAGCTCAAGAGCATACCCGATGCCAACTTGAAAACAAACCCGCGCGAGGAGGGGAAACTGCTGCACGATCGAATCGACTAGTGCCCGCCCTTTTTCTCACCGCCTGACTTCGCGCCGTCCTTCGCCGCCTTCGCACGTTCCGCTTCCACTTCATTCAGCAGATGCTTCGGCTTGCTCTCGATGATCGGCTTAGCGGCGTCCTTGCCACCCTTCGCGTCACCGTGCCCACCCTTCGACTCGCCATGCCCGCCCGCTTCACCATGCGCCGCCGCATGCTCCTCATGGTGCTGCGGTGAGGGCAGCCCCGATGTCTTGAAATCAAACGGCTCCGCCTGCGCCGCAACTGGCTGCATGGGTCGGAAGAAAATCAAATACCCCCAGAACGCCGCCGCGAAAAACGTCGTGTTCGCCGCCACCAGCGCAACCGCGCTCTTCACGCTCTTGGGCCGATGCGCCAGCGGCTTCGCAGCCAGCGCAATCAGCTTCGCACTCACCGGCTCGAGCGCATGCCCCAACTTCGCCGTGAGTTCACTCGCCGCACGCTTCGCCTTGTCTCTCGCGACATGTCGCTCAGCCGCAGGCTTCTCAGAAGCCGGCTTCTCACTCGCATGCGCCGCAGGTGTCGCTGCCTTTGCCTCAGCAATCGGCGCCGCGCCATGCACCAACGCCGCTGCCATGGGCGTCTCAGGCACACCCAGCAACTGCGCAGGCGTCGCCGTCGCAAGTTCCTCGTCGGCAGTCGCCGCAATTTGGCTGTCCAGCGCATCGAGCGACTGCGCATCTTCCGCCGCAGCCACCGCGCTCTCCGCAAGCGGCGCAGCCGATTCAGCATCAACCGCCGCAGCAGGCTCCTCAATCACAGCACTCGCAGCCGCCGCATCAATTTCATCAGGCGACGCTTCGGCCCCCAACGCTTCCGCCGCAGCTTCAATTTCGCCAGCGTGCTCAGCCAACTGCTCTCCACTTGGCTCCGCACTCGGCTCGACAACCGGCTCCGCAGCCGAATTGACCGCAGCCTCAATCGCCGCCAAGTCATCTGCCGCGACGTCACTCGCAGCCTGCTCTTCCGCAACAGCCGCACTCGCCTCAGGCTCACTCTCAGCCGGCGTTTCACTCGGCGCGTCCGACGTGTTCACGCTCGCGAGGAGTTCATCCACCAGCGAGCCCATGTCCTCTTCCGCCGCCGGCGCAGCCGTCGATGCCAGCGCCGCGTCGATCGCAGCCGCATCGATCGCCGGTGCAGGCGTCGGATCAGCCATCGTCTGCGTCAGTTGCTTCTCGCTCGCATCAACCTCGCGCAGCAACGCATCAACCTGCTGCTCCAGATCATCAGCCGGCGCGGCATCTGCGTCGCGCTGCGGTTCGAGCAACATGGTCGGGCGAGTGTTCATCATCGCAAGGCAGCCGTCTGATCGTTACCGGGCACAACGATCACCATCAGTTGGTCGTTGTACCATCGGAAACCCATCGCAGGCAATCCAACGTCTCTCACCGGGCCCATGCCACATTGCATTTACCAACCCGATACCTCCGCGCAAACCGGCGAGATCATCACGGTTTCCGGACCCGAAGCACATCATGCCATACGCGTCAAGCGACTGGAACAGGGGGACCCCGTCCACCTCCTGAGCGGCACAGGCGAACGCGCCGCGTGCGTCATCGACGCCATCCGCAAACCTCGCGGCGAGTGGGAAATCTCCCTCCGCGTCGATCACGTCGTCCGCGAACCGCGCCTGTCGCCTCAAGTCCTCGTCCGCAGCGGCGTTCCCAAAGGCGATGCTCTCGAACAAATGATCGATGGACTCTCCCAAGTGGGCGCAGCCGCGTGGTCGCCACTCCGCTCCGCCCGCACCGTCGTCGATCCGCGCGACGCCAAGCTGACGCGACTTCACCGCGTCTGCGAAGAGTCACTGAAGCAGTGCAGCCGCGCATGGCTCATGGACATTCGCGAGGGCGTCACACTCGATGCCGCCCTGCAGTCGCCGCACTCCACACTCGTCATCGCCGACGCGTCCGGCACGCCTTACACCGCCGCGAGCGATGAAGTCACGCTGCTCATCGGCCCCGAAGGCGGCTTCGCGCCTGAAGAACTCGCCGCCGCCCGTGCCGCCGGCGCTCGCGTGTGTACGTTTGGCTTCCACGTGATGCGCATCGAAGTCGCCGCCGTGGTCGCGACCGCTCATATCATCGCCGCGCATCACAACCGCCGCGCGTGATACCATGCTGGCATGAAGAAGATCATCGCTCTCTCAGTCGTCGCTCTCGTGGCTCTTGCTGGCTGCGCGAGCGCAAACAAGAACAAGACCGCGCACGACATGGGCGCCGTGAACACCCTCTGCCCCATGCAGCCCGACTGCGCACTCCCCGCCGACAGCCCCACCACCACCTGGAACGGCAAGAAAGTCGCCTTCTGCTGCCAAGGCTGCGTGGGCGAATGGGGCCGCATCGACGACAAGGAACGCGCCGAACGCCTCGCCAAAGCGCAGTAAACAAGCTCGCGCAGATCGACTCTCACAAACCCGCGCACCCGCGCGGGTTCTTCATGCGCGTCACGGCCCGACCGCGACATCAATCACTTCCAGCGCAAGATCACCGGTGTTCGTAAACGGAATCTCAGCCGTATACGAACCGTCAGCATTCATGTACATCGGGAAAGTGCTTTGCGAGATCGACAGCCGCGGACCAACCATGCCGCAGCCAAACGCATCGACAAAAATCTCAGTTGCGGGCTCCACGGGTGGTATCAAATTCCCAGGATCGCCATTGTCCCGCCTGATCCACGTTACCTCCAGCGGCTCGTCGCCCACGTTCGTGAAGCGAAACGAGAAAAACTGAACGTCCTTGTCACTGATCTCGCCCAGATCAAGTACGTCAAACTCAACGTTCATTCGCGGCCCGATGCGGGCGGGCTTGTCCTGCTGATTGACCCGGGCTCCCGCCGCGGCCAGCGTGGCAAGCCCAACAAGCAACCCTATAGCGACGAATATTCGCATGATGCACCTCGCATCAGTCTTCGCCAGCAACTCTACCGCGCTCGCACAACGCCTCAAAATGTGATATGCTGCCCCCATGGCATTCACCCCCAAGCCCGGCGAGCAATACACCATCCGTCGCAAGATCCTCAAGCTCTTCGGCAGCGCGTTTCACGTCTACAACAACGAGCCGCGCGTGATCGGCTATTGCAAGCAGAAGTCCTTCAAGCTCAAGGAGGACATCCGCATCTACACCGACGAGTCGATGAGTCAGCAACTCGTCCAGATCAACGCGCGCAGCATCATCGACTTCGGCGCAACCTACGACGTCAGCGACGCGAGTGGCCACGTCGTCGCTTCCCTGCGTCGCAAAGGCCTCAAGAGCACCTTCCTCCGCGATGAATGGATGCTCTTCGACAGCACCGGCCTGCAAGTCGCGATCCTCCGCGAAGAATCTGCGTGGCACGGCTTCGTCCGCCGCACCGTCGAACTCGCCGCCGTGCTGCTGCCGCAGAAGTTCGATCTCATCCGCAGTGACGGCGAGAAGATCGCCAAGTTCCGCCAGCACATGAATCCCTTCGTCTACCGCCTGGGCATCTCCATCAACGACGAAGCGACCTCGCTCGCGACCATGAAACGCTGCCCCAAGTGCAACTACGAGTGGCTCCAGCAGCCCAAGTGCCCCGAGTGCGGCACCCCGCGATCTAATGACAAGATCGATCACCTCAGCATCCTCGCCGCTGCAACGCTCGTCGCCATCATTGAGTCGCGCCAAGGCTAAACGCCCGAAAACCCCTCAGTTTCAGCCCGTTCACAGCGACTTGCGAGTTTCGCCGCCGCGCGATATATTGCCCGCATGAACCGCCTCATGCACATCGCAGGAACCTCGCTCACTTTTGCGTCACTCACGTTCCTCACCGCCGCCGGCTGTGACAAATCCGGCGCGCCAACCTGGGGCACTCACCCCACCCCGCCCGCCGGCGCGACCTTTCTCGACGCGGACAATTCGGCCGAAGGCGTCATCGCCGAAGTCACGAGTCACCGCGGCGAAGAAGCCCAGCGCACCGCCGCCGCTGCGTACGCAGGCAAGTGGATAGCCGAGCCCGGCTGGCGCGGCGCCATCGAAAAGATCCACGAAGGCGACGGCAAGACCGTCTTCTGGATGCGCTACACCACCAGCGCCAACCCACTGACCGGCAGCTTCTACACCGCCCTCGAAGTGCCCGTGAACGACCGCCAGCCTCAGAAGGCCCACGAAATCACCTTCACAGGCCGCATCGAAGAAGTCCGCATCATCACCGCTGGTCCCGCTCCCGAGTACCAGATCATCGTGAAAGATGGCAAAGTGCTCACGGGCGGCTCGAAGTAGCCGCGCGATCAATCACATCCACCGACTCGGCACATCTCCCGCCGTGGCGCGAATGACGCTGCGAATGCCGCCGCGCCCTTTCCAGTCAGTCCGCACCAGCAGCCACTTCGCGTTCATCAGCTTGTGCAGATCATCACGAATCGAGTTGGTCACCGCTTCGTAGTAAATCCCCTCGTTGCGAAAGCTCTGCAGATACATCTTCAGGCTCTTGAGCTCCACACACACACCGCCCGCCTTCCCGGCGCGCGGCTCAAAGATCACCGTGACCGTGCCAAAATCCGGATGCCCCGTCTTCGGGCACACGCTCGTGAATTCATCCGCGATGTGTTCAATCACAAAAGGCGTGTCGGTGGGCGTGGGAAAAGCTTCAAGCAGCGAGTAGTCGGGCATGCCGCATCATAAGGGCCACACCACGCGTTCGCCTCAGCACGCCGCACCCGCCAGCACATTGAGAAAGTCAATAACGTCCTGATCCTCGGGGAAAACACCGTTGTTATTGAAGTCAATGCCGTCGCACGCCGCACACTCATCGCCCGTCAGCACGCGGAAGAAATCCATTACATCCTGATCTTCCGGAAACACCGTGTTGTTGTTGAAATCAATGTCACTACACGGCGCGCCAATCGCAATCGTCGGCAGTGGCATCAACACAACCGGGCGCCCACCCGTCGCTTGCACGCTGATGCGAAGCTGCTCAACAACCGGCACCGGCCCCGGCGTAATCAAAACGCGAAACGTCCCAGGCTCCACCTGCTCAACTGCACCAAGCACAAACGCCCCCGCCGCCCCCGTGCGATCAATCG
>DATGWV010000417.1:0-16741 GCA_035299305.1 Phycisphaerales bacterium
GTGCACGCTCACCGGACGGCCCCCTTAACCAAGCTGTCTGGCAACGTCTTCAATCGTCCGTTCAAGCGGGATGGTTGGGTCAAACCCAATAACTCGCTTGATTCGCGTCAAGTCAGGCTTGCGCTGGCGGAGGTCTTCAAACCCCGACGCGAACGCATCAGCATAGGGAATCGTTCGGACGCGCGACGAGCTTCTGGTCACGCGAATCACCATCGCCGCCAATTCCGCGATACTTATCACGCGATCTGAACCCACATTGAACACGCCCCCAAAGGCTTCCGAACACGCCAGCAACTTCGGCAGCGCCGCCGACACATCACGCACATCGCAGAAGCACCGCGTCTGCTGCCCATCGCCATACACCACCAGATCGTCGCCCTTCAGCGCAGCCGACACAAATCGCGGCAGCACCATCCCATACTCGCCCACCTGCCTCGGTCCCACGGTATTGAAAAATCGCGTGATGACCACCGGCAGCCCGTGGGTTTTGTGGGCCGACAAGCCGATCGACTCGTCCAGCGCCTTGCTCATCGCGTACGTCCACCGGAACACCGTGGTGGGGCCGTACACAACGTCATCATCCTCGCGGAATGGCGTCTTGTCGCTCTTGCCGTACACCTCGCTGCTGCTGGCAATCAGCGTCCGGGTCGGCTTGCCGCCAAAGCCCGCCGTGAGTGCAAACCTCACAAGTTCGCCCGTCTCATGAATGTTGTTTTCGATGCACGCGGTGGGATTGTCAACCACCAACTTCACGCCCACGCTCGCGGCGAGGTGATAAATCTCGTCAAACTTCTCACGAGCGAGCGGCCCAGCCAGTGCCTTCGACACCGTGCTATGGATAAACCGCACTCGCGCATGCTCCGGCACGTTCTCGCGTCGTCCCGTCGAAAGATCATCAACGATGACGATGTCATCTCCTCGGCTCAGCAGCAACTGCACCAGATGCGAGCCAATGAAGCCCGCTCCACCCGTGACGAGAACACGACGAACGCGGGTGGTCGACACAGTGAACTCCTGAAGCCTCAGAGCAGCGAGCAGCCAGACGCGGCATCACTCTAGACGTGAACAAAGAACCTGCGAGCAAGCGGCCTTCAGAAAGCGACCGCCTTCCGCTTACCGCTTCACGCTGTCTCTCGCTCACGTGCCCTCGTGATACTCAGCCGCCGCCTTGATATTGCCCTTCATATAGCCGCCCGCAGCCGAGCGCACGCCGTTGACGACAACGCCCAGGAACTCGCTGCGCGTATCCGCCAGTTCGTTGCGAACGCGAGCCACCATTCCGCGCTTCTCAGCGTTGGCCCGCACCACAAGCACGGTCGCATCGCACTTCTGCGCCAATCCCATCGCGTCACCCGCGACGACAACCGGCGCGACGTCAACCAGCACGATGTCATACCGCGCCCGCGCGACCGTCAGCAGTTCCGCCATGCTCTGAGCGCTCAGACGCTCAAACACGCGCATTTCCTTGCTGCCCGCGCTGAGCAGATCAAGATTGGGCGTGCTCGTGGCTTGCACCACAGCATCAAGCTCGCGCCGGCCCGCCAGCAAGTCAGCCAGACCAGGCGACTCTTGCAGGCCCATCACGCGATGCAGATTGGGGCGACGGAAGTTCGCGTCAATCATCAGCACGCGCTTATCCGCCGTGGCGAACGACAGCGCGAGATTGCTGACAACCGTGGTCGTGCCGCTGCCGGGCAAACTGCCCATGACCAAGATGGCCTTGTGATTCGCCGGGGCGATGCGCTTCATCAGGCTGCCGCGAAGCTGCCGGAAGCTCTCAGCCACGATGCCCTTGCTGCGATCGCGGAACGCCGTCTCGGCATTGCCCGAGCCCGCGTGATCTTCCGACGTGTCCGGCACCCAGCCCAGCAGCCGCGTGCGAGGAATCATGGCGATGTCGCTGGGGCCCTTCACACGCTGGTCAATCAACTCACGCAGCACGATCGCCGCGAGCGTCAGCCCCGTCAGCATGAACATGCCGGCAGGCAGCATGACCTTGAGCTGAGGGAACGAAGGCACCGAAGGCGGACGCTCGATGCTTCGAAGCACCATGCGGCTCGCGCTTTCGCGGCTTCTGAACGCGATTTCTTCATTGAGTTCGCTTTGCAGTGAGAGTTTCTGCGATTGCGCGTTCTCGATCTGTGTGCTCAAATCATTCAACTGCCGCTGCGCCTGCGTCAGATCAACCAGCCGCGCTTTGCGAGTTTCAATCTGGTTGTCAAGGTCGACGAGTTGGTTCTCAAACGATCCCAGACCGCGTTCAAGCGACTCAATCTGCGAGTTGAGCAGTCGCTGCAGAACCTTCGTCCGTTCCGTTTCTAGCAGTCCCTTGGCCGCATCGAGATAGGCCTGCGCTTCCTTGAACGTTCGGTGCCCACGACCGATGTTCTGCTCCTGCAGCGACTTGATCTGCTGCTCGGCGTTTGCCACACGACCACGAAGATCGATCATCAGCGGGTCGCGATCCGCGTCCTCACGCACGTCATCGGGGAACCGCGACGCCGCGGCGTCACGCTTGAGCTTGTCAAGCTGCGAGCGAGCCGATTGCAAGTCCTGCGCGACTTCCACACGCTGCTCCGTCGCACGCTGCACGGCCTGCTTTTCCTGACTCTCGCGGTCTTCCGCCGAGTCCAGCTTGTTTTCACGAATCAGGGCGTTGCGCGAATTCTGCAGCCGCGTGATCGAGCTCTCAAGCTCGGTCAACTGATCTTCCAGCGACTTGGTCGATTCCTGCCGCTTGCGCTGCACGTCCTTCTCGAGTTCCGCCTGATACCGCTCGCGCACCAGACGCAGAATTGCCGTTGCCTCGTTCTTGTCTTTGTACGTCACGCTCATCTGAATCAGATTGCTTTGCGCAACCGGACGAGCTTCGACGTAGTCTTCAAGTTCACGCGCCGCCGTGACCGGGTCAAATGCCCCGTCCTTCTGGAACGCGCTGCACCACTTGGGCGCATTCTGCCGCAGTGCGGGGTTCTCCGCCACCGCCTGCAGAATCGCCGGGCTGGTCATGATGCGGGCTTGCGTGCCGATGAAGCGGCTCATCTCGTCCGCCGACACGTTGGGCATGCGGTCCGTTGTGCCCGCACGCGGGCCTTCCGCTTCAAACAGCGCCGTCGGCTTCCACACCGGATACGTCGCCATCCACACATAGTGCGCCGCAACGCCACCGGCCGCGCCGAGCAGGGCCGCCGTCAGCAGCAGCCACTTGTACTTCTGGAATAGCTTGACCGGGTCAAGCGTCGCGGGCACCGCCTGAGGCTGTGCCGACGCGATCGCTCGCGGGGCCTGTTGCGCGGGGGTGAGAGGGGCGGGGGGGTTGGCGGGCACCATGCTCATCGTGACCTCGGGCGAACAAACCGAACCCCCTCCTGACCGTGGGGGTACTGACAAGGGGCAAACAATACGCGCGAACGAGGCCAGCCTCGCTCGCCGCCAGTCCTATATCGACAGGACCGCTCCCAACCTTCGCGAACAATTTAGAATCGGACCGATCCCGCCAACCTGCGCCAGCAGGCGAAATCGCCGGCCCCACACAGATGCAGATACGACTGTTCGCACCACTCCCTCTCTGGGTTCACTTCATCGCGTCGCGCAACTCCTGCAGTTCGCCCACCAGTTCCGGCGAGAAGACGTTGGGATTCGCCTCAACCGTCGCGTTGAGGTCGTCCGCAAGTTTCTTTGCCGCTGGCACTTGCGACGATTCCTTGAGCGCCCTCACCAGGTGAACGCCCGCCGTGAACCGCGTGCCGGAGTTGGTTGAGATATCAAACGCCCGCTGCAAGTGGGGCACGGCTTCCGCCGCTTTCCCATTGGCAATGAGCGTCGCACCCAGCGTGTCAAGGAAGTCGGGCACATCCGGGCTGATCTGCACCGCCCGCTGGGCCAGAACCAGCCCCTCGGCCGGCTTGTTCAAGTGCTTGGTGAGAATGAACGCGGCGTTGTTGGCCAGCTCAGGGTCCTTGTCAAAGGCCGCCGAGCCTGCGCTCCACACACGGGCCGCTGCGGGATAGTCGAGCAACTGGTAGTAGGCGTTGCCGAGCGTCTTGTACGCGAGCAGTTGCAGCGCGGGCGTGCGGAAGCTGGGAATCGCCTGTTCCAGCGCCTTGGTGCCCTCTGTCCGCTTGGTCGCGTCTTCGATCATCGACATGCTGCGGAAGAAGGTCATCCAGTCGGGAGCGATGCCCTGCTGCGCGGTCGCCTGCAGGAACGCCTGGAGATCGGCCTTGTTCTTCTCCACGCCGTTCATGTCGCGATACCACGACGACATCATCTCGGGGCGGTTGACATCCAGCATCTTGAGCACATCCACCGCCGCACGCCGGCCTTCCGCCGTGCGACCTTGCAGAATGCGCGTCTTCGCCCCGGCCATCTGGAAGCCCGGGTTGTTGCGAGCACGGTCGCCCACTTCGCTCAGCACGCGATTGGCCGTCTCGACGTTGGGCGAATCGCCACCCAGCAGCGAGTCCAGATAGTTCTGCACGACAAAATCCGTCTTGTTCAATTCATACGCCTGCGCGTTCATCGCGCGAGCCAAGTCAAACCGAGGCGGCGTGCGCGACGAGTAGAAATTCGCCAGCAGCACGCAGAACTGCCAGTCACGATCGCGCCGCTGCAATACGTCCGCCGCGACTTCCTGCGCGATTTGTTCCTTGCCATCGCGCCACAGTGTGTCCATCAGGCCGAACATGAGCTGCGTGTCATTGGGATTGATTCGCAGACACGTGCGCAGATCCTCAACCACCTTCTTCTCATCACCATTCGCGCGGTGGGCATCCGCGCGCAGGCGATAGAACGCGGTGTTGTCCGGCGCAAGCGCAATCGCTTTGTTCATATCTTCAATCGCATCGCGCACGCCTTCCTTGCGCTGCATCAGCAGCTGCGCACGCCGCATGAAGACGGTCGGCACCGTCGGGAAGCGTTCAACCGCCAGATTCAGTGTCGACTCCTGCGCCTGTGTGTTGCCCTGTGCCCCGCGCAGCTGCGCCAGCAGGAGCAGCGACACCGCATCCGGCTCGCGGCCGGCCGTCAGCTTGGTGTACTCGGCATCAGCTTCGGTCAGGCTGCCCGTCTGCGTCAGCAGTTCAACCACGCGCTTCTGGAACAGACGCTCAGGCGTGTCCGCGCCAGCCTCCACAACAGCCCGGCTGGGCGCGATCGCTTCCTTCTGCATGCCCGCGTTGATGTACAGATCGCTCAGCGTGCGATCCACTTCCATTATCTTCTTATCTTGCGAGGGCCGCGCCGCCTCCAGCGTCGCCACCGCGCTTGCGATGTCATTGCGACCCGCGAAGAACTGCGCCTTCGCAAGCATCGGAAGAATGCTCTTCTCCGTCTGCGCCGCCGCGAACTCATCGAACACCTTCGCGGCGTCCGCAAGCTGCTGCGAACGGCTTCGCAGCGTCGCATCCATGATGACTAGATCGAGGTTGTCCCCCGACTTGCGAAGCGTGTCGATGATGCCCTGCGCCTTGGCAAGCTCGCCATCATCAATGCACATTTGCGCCAGCGCCATCTGGTTGTCGCGCTGCTCAGGCAGAGCCGTCGCCACGCGTTCGCGCCGAATCTTCGCTTCCGCCCGGTCGCCATACTGCGCTTCGAGGCCCATCCACAGGTTGAAGAATTCCGGATCGGCATTCGCAAACTTTTCGTTCTCGCGAGCCGCCTGCAAAGCCTGTGCGGGCAGGTTCGCCGCGATCAGCGCACGCAGCAGATCCGCCGCCGCCTGTGGGTCATTGGGACGAATCCGCAGTGCTTCGCGCAGCGCGCTGGCCGCATCACCGGGGCGATTGTCCAGCATCAGAATGCGAGCCTGCAGCCGATACACCTCGGGCTGCACGCCGCCGCGAGCCACGTGAGGCTGCAGCAGTGCCGCAGCTTCGCGAGCCTTGCCTTCCGCCGCCAGCAAACGAGCACGGAACGTGTCGCCGTTCAGATTGTCAAAGTTGCCGCGAACCGCCTTGTCAACCAGCGGCCGTGCCACGTCAAACTGGCTCGACGCGAGCGCTTCCTGGAACGTCACTTCGACTACACGCTTGTCATCCGGCGCCGCAGCCTTCGCGCGGTCCAGCGCCGCCTTCGCGTCGTCCATGCGGCCCGCCGCACGGTTGACGTTGAACTTTTGCAAGTCCTTCTCAATCGCGTCCATCGTCTCGACAGCGTCAATCTGCGCGAGTTGGAAGGCGACGTCATCCTTCGCGGAGAGCTGCGCCACGATCTGCTTGAGATCGCGGTTGTCCGGAAACTTCGCCAGCGCGGTTTCCGCCGCGACCTTCGCCGTCGCGCGATCGTTCATACGAATGTACACCGCAACCAACGCACGATGCAATCGCACGTCGTCGGTCTTCGCGATCTCGCTCTTCAGCAGGTTGACAATCGCTTCCTGGTTCTTCGCGTCCGGCGCGGCCTTCGCCATCTCATCCACGCGCACCAGTACCCGCATGATCGGATCGGTCGACTTGGACGGGTTCTCGAGATTGCTCGTCACCTTCACCGCTTGCGTCGCGATCTCGTTGCTCGGATCAAGCTCCAGCACACGGTTGTACAACTGCGTCGAGCGAGCCATGTTCTGCAGGCGCGCCTCAGTTTCCGCCAGGAACAAGATCGCCGTGATATTCGTTGGCTGAAGCTGCATCACGCGCTCCAGACTCGTGCGAGCCTGCCCAAGTTCGTTGTTGCGAACCGCCACCTGTGCGCTGAGGAACAGCGCATCCGGGTCCGGCCGCTGCTCAGTCGCTTTGTTGTACGTCGCAAGCAACCTCGCCGCGTTGCGATTGCCTTCGGGCGTGTTCGCGACAAACGCCAGCTGCGCATCCACCAGCGTCAGCATGCGGTCATCCGCCGCCACAGTGCCCGCCAGACGCTCGCGCAACGCCTTGGCTTTGGCCATCGCCGCGTCCTTGTCAGGCCCGGCAGGAATGGTCTGCCACGCACGAACCTGCCACAACGCCTGCAATCCCAACGATGCCTTCTTGAGGTCAAAGAGTTGCACGCCTTCCATGCTCACCGGCTTGCTGGGCAGCTTCTCAATCGCCTCAAGCTGCTCAACGGCCGCCGCGTACTCCGCCCGCTCGCTGAGCATGTTTGCCAGACTCAGCAGCAGTTTCGCATCATCAGGCTTGGCCTTGAGGCCCAGCCGAACGAGTTCTTCCGTCTGCCGACCGCGCGTGCCGGGCGACACGATGCCTTCCACCGTGCGGAACTGCGACAGCATCATCTCGCTCAGCGGGTGGGGCCCTTGCTTGGCCTTCTCATGCGCCCGCGTGAAGATCGGCATGTTGCGTTCGACAAATCCTTTCGTCTCCTGCTCCACGTTCGCGCTCGCGCCCTGCGCCTGCACGCGGGCACGAATGTTGATGAGATCGCGCTGAATCTGAATCAGCAGCATGCGCGGCGCGTCAGGCGACTTCGCGAGAAAACCGCTCATCACCGCGTCCGCCTGCGCCTCAAACTTCGCGGCTTCATCCAGCTTGTCGGTCTCGCGAGCCTTCTGCGCACGCCGCAGTGCGACATCAATCAGCGTCGCCGCAGTTTCATCGTCCGTCGGATCAGCCTTGAGCGCCGCTTCAAGGTCCGCAACCGCCGACTCGACCTGCTTCTGCTCAGGACGCGTGCTTTCCAGGAACATCCGCGTGTTGATGAACCCGCGATACCGCCGCAGTTGCTCCCAGCCGTCCGCCGGCGACGCTTCGTGGAAGCCGATGATCAGATTGGCGTCATCCAGCGCGCTGTTCCAGTTTTCCAGCCGGTAAGGCGACAGCAGCAGCCCGCGATACAGCGAATCCAGGTGATCGCGTTGTGCCGCGACGTTGGACTGCTCGACGACCGCCAGCTGACGCCGTGCCTGCGTCCAGAAGCGATAGCGATCGACGTACTTCACTTCCGTGTCGGGCGTGTCCTTGCCCATCGCCTCGATCCACTTCTTGAGATACTCCGGATTGGCCTGCTCCTTGTTCACGGCCTTGGAGTACTGCGTCACCGCGTCACCAATGCGACCCTCCGCCAGAGCCTTGTCGCCCGCCTTCGCAAGGTCGCCCGCGCTCTTGTACACGAGCGTGTACGCCGTGCCGGCGACAGCCGCAAACACGAGCACCAGACCCACCGACAGGCCGACCACGAACTTGGTGTTGACACGCGATGCCATACGACTCTCCAGATTCACGAACACAGGCCGCCCATGGCGCGGCGAGTTGCGATGCGATTGATAGCGACCAGACGATTCAGCCAGAAAACACTGCAAACAGACGACAAACTACAAGCGATTGCGCAAGCCTTGCAGGCAGAATTCCGCTCAAGACCTGACACGAGACCCAGAATAGCAACGTCCCATGACGTTCGCGCAAGCGGCTCATGTCACTCTTTGCGCGTCATGCCCTCCACATCGCCTGCTTCCACCGCTTGCCAGTCGGGCAGGCAGTGCATGATGTCGGGGAGGAGTTCATCGAGCATCGACGCGGCGTGCTTGGCAAGCTCTTCGCCCGACGACATGCCAAACCCGGTGAACTGCACCTTCGTGTAGTACGCGTACTTCGTGCGAAGATCGAACGCAAGCAACCGCACTTCCTCGGCGTTGCTCACCCAGCCGCCATTGGCGATGAAGAAGTATCCCGAGTAGAACACCCCGCCGCGCGGACTCTTGAACTCAAACACGCGCAGGCGAAGGTCCTGCGGATTGCGCGGGAACACGATGCGCGTGCCCGCGCGCGTTGAGAAGTTGGGTGTTCGCACCGAGTAGAGCTTGTAGCTCTTGTCCGCGCTTTCCACACTGCTCCACCGAGTCTGATCAAGCGGAAGCGGAATATCGCCCACGAATCCGCCCAGTTGCAGACCGCCACCCACCAGGCAACGGTCGGGCACGTGCGGCACCGTGTCGATCATGCCCGTGTAGTACGCGGCGTGGAAGTCAATCACGACCGGGTTTTCCGCGTTCTTCTGTTTGTACAGACGCGACACGTAATTCGTCGTGCCCAGCACCGCTTCCGTATCGGCGTTCTCGCGCCGGTCCGAGCCCTCGCGCACCCAGTTGGTCGTTTCGTCCGGAATGCTGTTGAGCAGCGCGCCGCTCCGCGGATAAATCGCTTCCTTCCGCAGCATCAGCTTGTAGTGGTCAATCGCAAACGCCAACCCGCCGGCTGAACACAGCAGCACAGCCAGAGCGGCGATCACAGCGGGAGATTTCCAGGAAAAGCCTTGCATGCTCAAAGTCGTTCAGGGTTTCACAGTCTTGGGGCGCTTCACTTTCACACCTACGGGCCGATGCTTCGCGAGTTCGGCGGCTTCCTGCGGATCAACGACGATTCGCTTGAGCGCCCACACCGCCGCCAGAAACAGGAACATGCCGGGAATCAGCAGCAACGTCCCAATCAGCATGTGAATGTTGCCTGCCGCCAGATTGATATCGCCAATGCTCAGGAGCCCAAGCACCGCCACGCGGATGATGTTCATGAACAGCGCCACAGGAACCGCCAGCAGCAGCACCGCGATGCGCTGCCACCAGTGCCGCACGCCAAAGACCGCAATCGCACCCGCCAGCGCGATAAACGCGATGACCATGCGCATCCCGCTGCACGCCTCAGCGACGTTGAGCGGAATCGTCCGGCCCTTGTAGAAGATCTCAAGCAGATTGCCGTTGGCATCCACCATGAACCAACTGCCGGGCAGGCTGATGACCTTCAGCAGCAGCCAGGCTCCTTGCGTCGCCAGAAGCTGCAACTGGAAGGTGACCTTGATCATCACCTGTTCTGAAATCGTGATGCCGAACACCAAGTACAGCAGCGGCAAGAACGCCACGCGGAACACGTCTTTCCCGAGCACCATCAACACCGTGCCCGACAGGCACAGGATCATCGCCAGCCCTTGCAGCATGTGGTTGGGCACGCCCACCACAAAGTAGAAATAACACATGATGCCCAGCATCAGCGGCAGCAACCCGGGCCAAAAGGGCTTGGACACCACATCCCGCAGCCGCTCGCGCTGCGTGTACACCATCGCTCCGGCGATCACGGGCACGACAAACGCGTGGCCCCAGTCGTCCAGGCGATCCCAACTGAACTCGGCCTGCTTGCTGAACCAGCGAAAGTACAGCGCGACAAACGCCGCGAGCAAAACGCCCAGCGTCACCCACACATGTGTCGCCACCGCGCGCGGCCCCGCATCGGAAAGCTCCGACGACGGAACAGTTGTGTTGCGACTCACGGTGCTCACGCAGGACCCTCTCACCCGGCGGCATCAGGGCCACCGGAACTATCCCATACGCCGCCTGACGGGCGGCCGGTTCGTGGGCAGGGTACACAAAGCAAACGGGCGGGGTTTGAGGCCCCGCCCGCGAGTCTGCCCAGATGTGATAATCGGATTACTGACCGACCGAGTTGACCGGCGGCGGCCCAAAGAGATCGTTGCTCAGGTTGCGATCCAGAATAAACCCGAACCCGTAGCTCGCGCGGAACCCGTTACGAACCACTGCCAGCGGCAGGGCCCAGCCCGAGCTACCCACGTTGATCATGTCGCCTGGCTTCAGGAACAGGTCAGGCTGCGTGTTTTCAGCAATCGCCTTGCCGTCCAGCCGGATGGTCGCCTGGCGGTCCTTCCCAACCATGCGCGTGATGTCAATTCGCGAAGGCACGGCGGTTTCGCTATAGCCGCCAGCCGCGATCAGCGCCCGCAAAAGCGTGAAGCCGGGCGTCATGTTGTACGGACCCGGACGGGCCAACTGGCCGCCCATGTACACAAAGCCGGTGTCGCTGGAGGGGAACCGAACCACGTCGCCCGGACGGATGACGATGTTGATTGACTGACGGCCAGCCAGCAGTTCGCGGAGCGGAATGCGGATAACTCGCTGCGTAATGAGTGCGTCGCCAGCCAGTCCGTTGCCATCCACAATCGTGCTGCCCGGAGCGGCCTTGACCTTCATCCACTTGTCGTTGACGTAAATCCACGTCGAGCCATCTTCAGTCTGCGGCTGGACAGGATCGGAATTGATCAGATCGATTTCAGGTTCACGCGTGGTCGCGACAAACCCGCCACCCTGCTGCGTCGCCTTCATCATGCCCGGGCTGCCCGCCTTGGGCTCGGTCGGGGCAGGCTCTGCCGGCGCGGGCTGGCCCGAACCGGGAGCGATGTCGTCAATCACATTCAGCAGGTCTTCGCCGCTTGGCTGCGTCGTCGAGTTTGGCGTGGTCGTGGTGGAGTCAGTCGCCGCCGGCTTGCTGCGCTCGTTCACAATGCCCGTGATGACATCATCACTCAGTGGCACTTGACGAATCACGTAGATCTCGCTGATGCCTTCATTGAACGCACCAGCCGCAGCGAGCGCTTCGAGCGCGCGATAGTCAGCACGCGGAATCGGGTACAGGCCCGGGCTTTGCACCGCGCCGACGACGGTAAACGTCTGGCGACGCTGGCTGATGGCGAGCACCTGCACCAGCGGATCCTGAATCAGGTTGCGATCGCGAATGGTGCGGACCACCGCTTCCATCGCTTCTTCGGTCGTGCGGTCCACGACTTCGATCCGTCCCAACTGCGGGATTTCGATCATGCCGCGAGCATCAACGCTCACTTCGTACTCTTCCCGCTCGTTGGGCGAGATCAGATCGAAGATCGTGACGCGAAGCACGTCACCCGGCCCGATGCGGTAGCTGGTGGGGCGGGGAATCAGGTCTTCGGAAACCGGATCAGAGATCTCAACCAGGTCACCCTTGCTGTCTTCAATCGCTGCGAGGCGATCGAGAATCGGCATGACGGTGGGTGTGCCGGTCCAACTGCCGGTGACCGTCGGATCCATGAAGCTCTTGCTGTTGCCGCAGCCGACGAGCGTGAGGGTGCCGGCAGCCATCACGAGGGCGAGCCCCGCGCGGATGAAGGTACGAACGGGAGTGGCGGTAGCGTTCTGGTGCGAACCCACAGTTCTGCTCCTTGGACAGACATCGCGCGACCCGACAGGGGCGAGCGTTACGAACATATCACGCGTACCACGTACGTCCACCCAAGCGGGGAGTTTGGGTGGGATCGAGGTGGGTCTGTGCGGGCCAAGTCTAGTTCTTCGGACCCGCTCAGGCGCGATAAGTGGATAGATCGGTCAGCGGGGCAGGTTGTCTGAAGTCCGGACCGGTCTTCGTTCGCACTTTGGCCGCGCAACTCTCGCGCGGCGGTACCCTTCGCCACACGTCACCTACGCTTGTCTCACATGACCGCCGCTCCTCAGAATGCTTCCAACAGCTCGCCGATAAGTGACGCCGCGTTGGCGCGGACGCTCGCCCGCCACCCGCGCCCCGCAGGCGGCGACCCCCTGCGAACCATCGACCCGCCCAAGATCAGCCTCTCGAGCATGGTCCTCAACAATCAGGAAGGCAAGCAGACGCTGAGCCTGAAGAAAAAGCCCGAATGGCTCCGCGCCAAAGTGCCCGGCGGCCCCGAGTACCAGCGCCTTAAGAACGTCCTCAGCGAGCACAAGCTCTTCACGGTCTGTGAAGAAGCCAACTGCCCCAACATGGGCGAATGCTGGTCTCGCGGCGTGGCAACCATCATGATTCTGGGCGACACATGCACCCGCGCCTGCGGCTTTTGCAATGTCAAGACCGGCCGCCCGCCCGTCCTCGACAAGGACGAGCCTCGCCGCGTCGCCGAGAGCATGCGGCTCATGTGGGAACACGCCAAGCTCAAGCACATCGTCATTACGAGCGTCAATCGCGACGAACTCGCCGACGGCGGCGCGAGCATCTGGGCCGAAACCATTATCCGCACGCGCGAGGCCTGCCCGGGCCTCTCCATCGAAGTGCTTATTCCCGACTTTGAGGGCAACTGGGGCGCGCTTCAGATGGTGATCGACGCCCGCCCGCACATCATCAATCACAATCTCGAAACCGTGCGGCGCATGTACCCTGCCGTACGCCCCAGCGCGAAGTTTGATCGCTCCATCGAACTGCTCCGCCGCTGCAAGGAGCAAGGCGTCGTCGCCAAGACCGGCATCATGGTCGGTATCGGCGAAAAAGACGAAGAAGTGCTGGGTCTCATGGATGACCTCATGTCCGGCACGCGCGTCACGACACCTCGCCCCGACGCGTGCGACATCCTCACCATCGGCCAATACCTCCAGCCCACGCGCAACCACCTGCCCATCGACCGCTGGGTCACGCCCGACCAGTTCAAGTCGTTCCAAGACGAAGGCATCAAACGCGGCTTCAAAGTCGTTGAAAGCGGCCCGCTGGTCCGTAGCTCGTACCATGCCGACCATCAGGCGGACAGCTTGACGGGCGTGCTGGACGAACGCGAGCAGCACAATCGTGATCAGATGGAAAAGCTGCTGAAGCGGTAACTCGCGTTTTGTGTCTTTTCAGTAAGAGGGGTTTAGCATGTTGCGATGCGTTCAGCTCGGTCTTCTTTTCTCGGTGGTCGCCAGCTTCGTACTTGGAGGCTGCGTCACAACGGGGCCGTCGGTCGCTGCGTTCTATGTTGGCAAGTCAGTCGAAGCTGAACCCGCCTTCGTCGGCGTGTGGGAGCTCATCGATCAAGAGGGCAAGCCAACGATGCCCGCCACATTTACGATGAGCGAATCCCGCGAGCAGGGATACAACGTTCATGTCAGCATGAAGGAAGAGTTGCCCGATGGCGAGCGCGTACCCAACATGCACGCCACCATCTTCCGCGTCGGTCAAAGTCGCTACATCAACCTAACGCTGGGCCTTGACGAAGCAGAAACCATCAGTAAGTCCTACGGACCCTTTATCCTCACCACTCACTACCTCATCAAGGCTGAGTTTTCGCAGGATGAGGTGAAGCTGCTTGGCCGCCAACCCGAAATCAACGTGTTCGGATTCGGCGAGAACAAGAAGCCGCCCGCAAAGCAGTACGAGTTTCCCAGCGTGGATCTCCTTGAAGGTCACGAGGAATTGCTGAAGGAGGGCGACAAACGCGCGATGGCCACGACCGGCTTCCAAGCGAGAGTCATCACCGCGAGTTCACGCGACTTGCAGCGAGCGATTGTGGAAGCCGACGCGGCAGGCCAGTTCAAAGATGTGATCATGCGACTGCGGCGAGTGAAGCACGATGCCGATGGACAGCAGCCTGCCGCGGAGAGCCCGGCGAAGCCGTGAATTTTCCACTCGCGAGAAAACAGGCCGCTTGCTGAGCTGGATCGTCGCCTCGTGACCGCAAGGCGCATTTCTATGTTGCCTGCGCCGCGGCACCATCTTCTTGTACCGCCTCCGGCTGATACTGACTCACCAGCGACTCAAAGAGCAGCAGCCCGGGCCAGAAGTTCTCATCGCCCATTGCCAGATCAAGAAAGCTGCGCTCGTCGCCTTTGCGAAACGCGTGATATGCCCCGCCCTTGACCATCACCCCGCCGATCGCGGCGTATGGCACCTCAGTCCGCTTGTACTTGCCGCGAACCGGCGTCACGCCCGTCGCCGACAACTGCACTTTGCCGCACCACTCGACGGACCCGACTTCCGCGAGCCGCTTGCTCATCGCGGGCAACATCTGTTCCGCGATGAGAATGCGCACGATGTCGAGTTCGTCGGTCCCTTCAAACCGTTTGCCGAAAATCGTCATGCCCAATCCCTTCGCTCGCTCTTTGTGCTTCCCCTGATAGCGCACGCAGCGGCGTTGATCATCAGTCAACCGCACATCGAGCGACGTGCCCGCGTAAATGCCATTGACGTACTGCCTGACGATCAAAAATCGAAATCGCGAAACCGACGCATAAGGCATTTCGATGATCGTCTCACCACCGCGCCGCACCACCGCGCCAGTCGCGAAGAACTCGTATGTCGTCCGCCAACGCCGAATGAAGTTCCATGCGCCTACGACGAATGCTGCAGCAAGCAGCCACATGAACGCGACGACAAAGCCGGTGCCACTGGGCGCGTTAGGACGCGATTGAAAACCGCCGGTCAAAGCGACGACCGTGAGCGCCCCCGCCGACAGAATTGCAGGAATCGCGAAGATTGCGAGCATGACCGCAGCGATGCGATCACCCCATGTCGCCTTGCGTGACGTGACCAAATCGCCAAACGTCGCATGCGATGTCGAAACGCCAGTCGGTTCACTCTGCTGCATTTGCCCTCCCTTCACAACCGAATCGCAACGCCAAGCGGACGACGATATGCACTTTCGAATTCGCGTTGGATTACGCCATACTCACAATCAGTGAATGCCCGTGTAAACAAGCGTCATTGACCGCTCCGTGCGATCACCATCATGCGCCGTCTCGCGACGAAACCACAATTTCCTTCGCTATGCTCCCCGCATGGCACTTCCGCGGCTGTGGCAATCTCTTCGGCGGTACCTGCGAGACACCCCGCTGTTGCCCGCCAAGCCCGGCCCCGAAGCGTGGATGTTCCTCGTCGGTATCTTCTTCACCTTCACGCTCATCGGAACGGTTTCTGCCATGACATGGGTCCGGGTCACACCGAATGCGGCGTGGATGATCACATCCGCGTTGCTTGGTGGATGCTTCGCGACGGGCTACGCCGCAGCGGTGATGTATCGCCGATGGTGGCTCATCCTTGTGACGCTTGCGATGCAAGCGTTTTTCGTCCCTGACTTGATCTGGCCTTGGATAGTGGAGCACGGTTGGGTACGCATGCACTGGGTCATCGATGAATCAGACGTTGTATCAAAGTCTGGCGTGCAGCGAGCAAACGATGTTCGCTCGCTCGGCATGGTGCTCACCATCGCTGGCCTGGCTCTGGGGCAGATTTTCATCACAGCATTTGTTCGCCATATCGCCGACAAACGTGCACGAGATCGCGCCGAACTTGAGCTCGCGCAGCGCCTGCATGCCTCGCTCGTTCCGCCGATGAACGTAACCGTGTCCGGCGCAGTCGTCGTCGGACGCAGCATCGCCAGCAGTGAACTTGGCGGCGACCTCCTCGACATCATGCAGCGACACGACAGTGCCGACATCGTCGTCGCTGACGTTTCAGGCCACGGTGTCAAAGCCGGCGTCGGCATGGCCATGGTCAAAGGCGCGGTCCGGATGCGCCTTGCCGACGCGACTGATCTGGGCGCGATGGCCACCGACCTGAACGCCATGCTCTGCCAAACGCTCGAATCGGGCATGTTTGTCACCATGGCCGCTGTGCGTGTGCGGAATCGACGCATCGAACTCGTCGGCGCGGGCCACGTGCCCACGCTGTGGTGGCGCGAGGACGAGAATCGCGTCGAACGCATCGAGAGCGACGCCCTCCCGCTGGGTGTCGAGCTTTCAGAACGCGTGCCCGTGCGAGCGCTCGCCGTGCAGGCGGGTGACATCCTTGTGCTGACGACCGACGGCCTGATGGAAACGATGAACGCAAGCGGCAAGCAACTGGGTCTGGCCGCCATCGAGCGCGCATTGCTGCAGTCAGCCAAGCAAGGCCCTCGTGAGATCATGGAATCCTTGTTTGCCGTCGCTCAGCAACACGGGCCGGGCGGCGACGACCGAACCGTTGTTGTCATTCAGTTCACCTGAAGTCGCGCCGCGCGAACTGTGCAACGATTGCACATGCACCTGCCGACGCTCCATCGAGTCAATCCTGGCGAAAGAGTGTCGCTCGCGACCATCGATCCGCGTGGAACGTCGGGCTTTCGCTCGAACAAGAACGAATCAACCGGCGATGCCAAAGCCCGCGCCGAAGCCGAACTCGTGACGGAAGTCAAACGCATTGCCAAGTTGCAGGAAGTACTCTACGCCGAAAACAAAACCGCGCTGCTCGTCGTCCTTCAAGGCATGGACACCAGCGGCAAAGACGGCGTGATCCGTCAC
>DATGWV010000418.1:0-10199 GCA_035299305.1 Phycisphaerales bacterium
GATGTTGAAGCCGCCGTACCCGTTGAGAATGACGGGGTTGTTGCCGTCGAGCTTCAGGCCCTTCTTGTGCACCACAAACATCGTGACGGGCGTGCCGTCCTTGCTGCTGTACGTGACCTGCTTCACTTCCACGATCGCCGGATCAACCGGCACAGCCGGACGTTCCCACACAGTGGGTTCAGCGTCGGGCTTGGCAAGGTCAACGCGGAAAATCGTGTTGGGATAGTTGAAACTCGTGAACGTGAGATACGCCTCGGTGCGGTCGTGCTCGGTGCTGATGCCCGCGCTGCCAATGCCCGGCAGACGCAGTTCGCCCTTGTTGCTGCCGTCCAGGCCGAAAAGACGCATCTTGGTGCAAGCCTTCTCTTCGTACTCACCGACGATGATGCCCTTGGCGACGCTGAAGCTGCTGAGCACCGCGCTCTTGTTCTCTGGAATGATCTCTTTCCAGCTCTCTTCGCTCGGGTTGTTCAGATCAACCGCGACGACGCGCTTGTTCGGCGCGCCGTAGTCCGTGTGCATGAAGAACGTGTCGCCTTCGATGGATCCGAAGAACGTGTTGGGCGCATCGGTCTTGATGACCTTCTTGACAAACTCACCGGTCTTGCGCCAGTGATCGAGGTTGATCGCCCAGATGTCATTGCTGCTGGTGCCCGTCCAGTACATCAGCACCATCCACTTGCCATCACGCGAAACCGTCGCGCCCGGGCCCCACGTGGTCGCGAGCTTCTCGTTTTCTTCCTTGGTGTACTGACGGAAAAGCACTGGATCGTTCTCGTGATCCGTGCCCAGCTTGTGCCAGCGAATCTGCGCCGAGTACGGATTCTTCGCGTCTTCCAGCCGCTCATAAAAGAACCCGCTGTTGTCGGGCATCCACTGAATGACGCTGCTCCGGCCGGGAATCGCGACATCCAGCTTCTCGCCCGTAGCGACGTTCATCACATACGTGGTCGTGTTCTCATCGCCCGCGCGGAACGTGCCGTACGCGAGCAGCTTGCCGTCCTGGCTGGGCGTCACGCCCGAGACCGTCGTCAACCCGCTCGCGTCAAGCGTCACTGGGTCCAGCAGCAGGCGGCCTTCACCGTTGCTGGCTTCGCGCACAAAGATGCGCGCCTGCGCCTGCGAACCTTCGCGCTTGCTGTAGAAGTACCGCGTGCCCGCCATGTTGGGGGCGCTCACGCTGCCGATCTGCAGCAGCGGACGCATCTTGTCTTCCACCGCCTTGCGGCCCGGCAGATTGTCCAGCACGCTGCGCGTGTAGTTGTTCTGCGCATCGGTCCACGCGGCCACGCGGTCATTGATCTTGCCCATCTGGGCCGGGTCGCTGTTGTCACCTTCCAGCCAGCGATAGGGATCGGTCATCTCCACGCCGTGCAGGGTTTCCTTCACGTCGTCGCGCTCCGTCGCCGGAGGCGTGGCCATGGCCACGGAGAAACAACTGACAGGCAGACCGGCGAGTGTGGCAAGCATGAGAGAGGCCAATGAGCGAGTCTTCATAAGAGTTCCTTTCGCAGCACCATGGTACGCGACCATGGCCGGTCGTTACACCTCTGCCAGGCGTGAGCCGCAGGGCGCGATACATCGAAAACTGCCGTGGAAATCGCCCTGATGCGCACTATGCTGGCACGTGGACGCATCGTCAGTCCAACTCGTGCAGCAACTGCTTCCCACCGCGCAGACGCGCGTGCTGGAGAAGCTGTTCGCCATCGCACGCGAAGATGCCGAACTCGCCGCGCTGCTCGAGGATTCGCAGGTGGTGACCGACCACAAGCGCGTGCGCGATGTGAGCCTCAAGCGCGGCGCAATCGAGCAGCCTGCGCGAGCGTGGCGCGAGCTTGTCCGCCTCGCGACCGACGCTCGCGACTGCCGAGCGATGCTTGGTGGCAAAGATGCCGACATGGCGGCCTTTGCGAAAGAGGAACTGCCCTCGCTCGAACGCACCGCGAGTGAAACGCTCGACGCAGCCTTGCAAAGCTTGGTGAACGCGGAAGACAACAAGATCGGCAGCGTGATGCTTGAACTGCGTGCCGGCACAGGCGGCGACGAAGCAACCCTCTGGACGCGCGACTTGCTGGAAATGTACCAGAAGTATGCCGGCAAGCGTGGGTGGCAGTTTGAAACGCTTGAACTGACCGCCGAGCCGGGCGTCGGCGGCGTGCGCAACGCCGTGATTAACATCAAGGGCGCCGGCGTCTGGAGCGAGATGAACTTTGAAGCGGGCGTCCACAGCGTGAAGCGCGTGCCAGCGACCGAAGCGCAGGGCCGTATTCACACCAGCACTGCCAGCGTCGCCGTGCTGCCCGAGCCCGATGAAGTTGAGCTCAAAATCGACTGGACCAACGACGTCGAGGAGTTCGCAACCCGTGCCCAAGGTCCGGGCGGCCAGAACGTCAACAAAGTCGAGACGGCGTGGCAGGTGCATCACAAGCCGACAGGCATCATCATCAAAATGATGGAAGCCAAAAGCCAGCAGCAAAATCGCGAACGCGCCCGGCGACTGCTGGTTGCTCGGCTCTACGAAGCGGAGCTGCAACGCAAAAAGGCCGAGCGTGCGAGTGCTCGCAAAGATCAGATCGGCACCGCCGGCCGCAGCGAGAAGATTCGCACGTATCGCTGGAAAGAAGGAATCGTCGCCGACGAGCGTCTGCCCGACGAGTACCCGCTGCGCGATCTGCTCGCAGGCGACTTCACGTCGCTCATGCGCGACTTGTCGCAGCGCGAGACCACCCGCCGCGTCGGCGACTTGTGATGCGGTGGCTCGGGTCTGCTTCTGCGCACGCCGCAATTCGTCAGATTGCCCGCTTGAGCCCACGTATCCGCTTGCAGAGTCGCTCGCAATCTGATAGCATGCGTCCTTCGACCAAGCGACAAAGCCAAGTCGCAAGCTGAAGGGGATCATTCGTGGAAGATGCAAAACGCTGGCATTACGTGTTGCAAGCCGACAAGCGCGGCCCGGTGTCGCTCGATGTGCTGCGAGAGTTGATCGCGGCAGGCACCGTGCAACGCGGCACGCATGTCTGGTGCGAAGGCATGTCCACCTGGCGGCCTGCGGATTCAGTGGACGACCTCCGCCAGTTCTTCGCGACCGCCCCCGCCGCGCCGGTGATGGCTCCCACCGTGATTGAAGACAACGCGGTTTCAACAATCATTCCCTACAAGAACGCACCCGCGCTCATCGGCTATTACGTCTCCATCGCCTCGCTCATCCCCCTGCTCGGCGCACTGCTTTCAATCGCTGCGATCGTGCTTGGCTTCGTCGGCCTCTCCAACGTGCGCAAACGGCCCGAAGTCAAAGGCACCGCCCACGCCATCATCGCGATTTCCCTCGGCGCCATCGTGCTGCTCGCGCACATCGCGGGCGTGGTTCTCTTTCTATCAAATCGTTTCTGACACTCGCGCCTCGTAGTCGCTTCCACACTCAATCGAGCAACAAATGGACCAGAACCAGCCACCGTCAGAACCCGTCACACCGCCGCCCGTCCCGCCCTACCCGCACCAGGTAAGTCCGACCGCGACGGGTATCCCGATGGACGAAGTTCAACGCGGCAAGCTCTTCGCCGTCTTGAGCTACGGGTGCAACTTCATCGGTTTGCCTTTTTTCATCGTGCCGCTGGTCATGCGCGATAACGACTTCAGCCTCTTTCACGCGAAGCAGACGTTGATGATCGTGATCATGGGCCTCATCGCCGCCATTATCGCGTTCGTGCTGACATTCTTCTGCATCGGCGTGCTGCTCTTCCCCGTGATCGTCATCGCCAACTGGGTGTTCCTCATCATCGGCCTCATCAACGTCAGCAACAACCAGGCCAAAACGCTGCCCATCATCGGCGGGCTCGCAGAAAGCTGGTTCTCCGGTATTCGCAAGCAGCAAATCTGAACGCAACACCCTGCGATAATCGCACATGGTTCATCGTGACATCGCGATCATCGGCGCTGGAGCCGCAGGGCTCTTCGCAGGCATCTGGGCCGGTCGCACGCTGGGTTCGCAGCCCAGCCGCATCGTGCTGCTCGATGGCGCGAAGAAACTAGGCGCAAAGATTCTCGTCGCAGGCGGCGGCCGCTGCAACGTGACGCATCACGTCGTCGATGAACTGCAGTACGCAGGCTCCTCGCGCAACGCGATCAAGAAAGTCCTTCGCCGGTTCGACGTTGAACAGACCGTCGCGTTCTTTCGCGAGCGTGGCGTGGAACTCAAACGCGAAGAAACCGGCAAACTCTTTCCCACCACTGACGACGGCCGCACCATTCTCGATGCCTTGCTCGGTGCAACTAGGCACGCAAAGGCAGCCATCGCTCACCCATGGCGTGTGGCAGGCGTCCGCCGCGACGGCGATGGCTTCGTCATCACGCGCGACACATCGCCCGCATTCGCCGGAGACGCCGGCTACATCGGCGTCGATCCCGACTATGAAGTCTCCGCCGCGAATGAAGTGCACGCGAGCAGGCTCATCCTCGCCACTGGCGGCAAGAGTCTGCCGCGTTCGGGCAGCGACGGGCTTGGTCACCAAATAGCCCAGTCCCTCGGTCACAGCATCACGCAGCGCGTGTTTCCATCGCTCGTGCCGCTCACGATTGATCCCTCGCACTGGCTGACCAAACTCTCAGGCCTCACGCTGCCCGCAACCGCAAGCGTGCGCACCGCCAGTGGCAAAGTGCTCAAGACATTCACCAACTCCACGCTCATCACGCACTTCGGCCTCAGCGGCCCGTGCATTCTCGACATCAGCCGGTACTACACCGATGCGTATCACGACGACAACACCGTGCAGTTCGTGCTCAACTTCCTGCCGCAGTCATCGCCGCAATCACTCGACGCGCAGCTAATCGAAGCATCGCGCGGCCCATCCAACAAACTCACCGTCAAGCGATACCTGACCGAAGCCGGACTGCCCGAGCGCCTCGCTGAAGCTGTCTGTATGCAAGCCACGCTCGCGCCCGGCGCACTGCTCCGCGATCTCTCGCGCGACCAGCGCCGTGCAATCGTCGATCTATCCACGCAGCTTCGCGTGCCCATCACTGGCGATCGCGGCTACACCTACGCCGAAGTGACGGCCGGCGGCGTGCCTCTCGCCGAGATCGACGCAGGCACGATGCAGAGCCGCCTGTGCCCGAACCTCTACTTCTGCGGCGAGATTCTCGACGTCGATGGTCGCATCGGCGGCTTCAACTTCCAATGGGCCTGGGCCAGCGGGTACGCGGCCGGTATCAGTTCGGCTGCCGCTCAACATGCGGTAATTTAGCCGGAAAAACGCTGTAACGCCCGTCGCGCTCGCGCGAAAGAACCACCACACTCCACGTACATCCGTGCGAAAGCAAAGGAGGTACACGATGGTGATGAATCCTCAACAACTGGTGCTCTGGAGCAAACTGCAGTCCTTCCGCGTCGGCCGAGCCGATGCCGCGTTGCCGTTCGAAGCCCGCCTCGCCCGCGAGAACGGTTGGACGCGCGAGTTCGCCGATCGCGTGATGCTCGAGTATCGCAAGTTCCTCTTCCTCGCGATGCACGCCGGCCACCGCGTCACGCCGTCGGAGGAAGTTGATCAGGCGTGGCACCTGCACATGGTCTACACGCGGTCGTACTGGCATGAGTTGTGCGACACCGTGTTGGGCTCGCCGTTGCATCACGATCCGACCGAAGGCGGCACGCACGAGAGTTCGAAGTTTCACGATTGCTACAGCAAAACGCTCGCGAGCTACACACGGTTTTTCGGCACCGAGCCGCCGCGCGACATCTGGCCTTCGCCGACTGATCGCTTCAAGCCATCCACGCGAAAGTGGATCGACACACGCGACGTGTTTGTCATCTCCAAACGCTTCCCGTGGCGCAGCAGCCTCGTCGCGAGCACCGTCGCGCTCACCGCGCTGATCGCCGGTTGCAGCACGCAGGGCAACAGCGGCGCGATCATCCCGCTCGTGCTCGGACTCGGGTTCGCCGGGCTGGTCGGCTTCATCATCTTGCGAGCAGTGCTGGGCAGCAGCGACAAACCGCGGCGAAACTCAAGCGATTCAGGCTTCATCCCCTCGACACCCTTCATGTTCGGTGGCGATGCCGCATCACACTCGCACCACCACGGCTCGCCTCACCACGGTGGACATCATCACGACAATACGTCATCGGCAAGCGATCACGCCCACGACGCCGGTAGTGCAAGCGACTCCTCGGGCAGCGACTCGGGCGGTTCAAGCGGCTGTTCCAGCGGCTGCTCAAGCGGTTGCGGCGGCGGTGGCGGCGACTGATCGCACGACTAACCTCCGCCATGCCCACGCTGGTGTGTGTTCCCATTGTCATGCAGGATGTTCACCAAGCGCTCGCTGACTGCGACGCCGCCCGCGAGGGTGGCGCGGACCTCGTCGAGTTCCGCGTCGATGATTTCTTCACGGGCAATGCCGAGTCATCTCCCGATGACGCGACGCGCGAGATGAACGACATCGTGCGCGTCGTGTCGCAAGCGTCGCTGCCGTGCATCGTCACCTGTCGAGCCGCGCACGAAGGTGGCGGCTACGAAGGCGACGACATGAGCCGCGTCGCGCTCTTCGAGCGACTCGGCACCGCGCACACCCAGCGGCAGTGGGGCAGCGAGCGGCCCCCGCGATACATCGACATCGAATGGTCATCGTTCGAGAAATCCGCAAACCTGCGGCAGAAAGTCAAGCTCGCAGTCGAACATCCAGCGCAACTGCATGATGCGCACGCCTCGCTCATCATGAGTGCGCACGACTTTCAGTCCCGTCCAGCGGACTTGTCGCGCCGTGTGATGGCCATCGCAAGCGAGCCGGCGACGAGCGTCGTCAAAGTCGCGTACCGCGCGCGCAGCTTGCACGACTCGCTCGAACTGCTGGACCTCGCCGCCGACGCCCACAAGCCGACGATCGCGCTGGGCATGGGTGAGTACGGCATCATGTCGCGCATCCTCGCCCGAAAGTTCAACGCGCTGCTCACATTCGCGAGCTTGCGTGCCACAACCGCCACCGCGCCCGGTCAGCCCACGCTGAGCGAACTGCTCAACCTCTACCGTTTCCGCCGCACGACTTCACGCACGCGCGTCTACGGCATCGTGGGTTCCCCCGTCACGCACAGTCTCAGCCCGCACGTCCACAACGCCGGCTTCGATGCGTCAAACATCGACGCGGTCTATGTGCCCATGCCCATCGCCGCCGTAGACGACGACGCCCTCGCATACGCCAGCTTCCGCGCGACGATGCTCGAACTCATCGAGCACCCGCGACTCACTTTCTGCGGCTGCAGCGTGACCATGCCGCACAAGGAACGACTCGCGAAACTCGCCGCCGAACGAGGCTGGACAACTGACGCCGCGACGCGAGCAACAGGCGCGGCGAACACACTCACCATCCGCCGCGACACGCACGACGCGGTGCTCGCCATCGAAGTCGCCAACACCGACGCACCAGCGATCGCCGCAGCGTTTCAAGACGCTGGCGTCGCGCTCACGGGCAAGCGAGCAGGCATCATCGGCGCTGGAGGCGTCGCGAAAGCCGCCGCGTACGCGCTCGCGCATGCCGGTGCGACCGTCGTCATCTACAACCGCACGCTCGACAAGGCCCAGCGTCTCGCCGCCGATCTGCGCACCGCGTTGCCGACTGCTCAAATTGTCCCAGCGGACAGTTCGTTGCTTCCTCGCGCATGCTGCGATGTCTTCATCAACTGCACGCCGATGGGCATGGCGTCGGGGCTATCGCCAACCATCAGTGCGTTGCCCGCTGAACAAATGCAATCCTGTGGCGACGACGTTGTCGTCATGGACACGGTCTACGCCCCGCTCAAGACGCCCACGCTCGCAGCGGCAACTGCACGCGGCTGGCGCACCATCGATGGCCTCGCCATGTTCACACATCAAGCCGCGTTGCAGTTTGCGACATGGACCGGTCGCGACGCGTCAAGGGAACTGTTCGATCGCGTTGCTCGCGAGGCGCTCGCCAAGCGGAGCGACGTGTGATCACGCCCACGCGACGCAATCTCCGCACGCGCCTTCGCAGTCGCATCCCCGGCGTGAGGTTCCCCGATCTCTACTGCTGGTACGTGCTCGCCAGCACGCTCGACATCCTCTTCACCTACGTCGTCATCGTCGTGTACAAAGGCTCGGAAGCCAACCGCATCGCCGCGCACATCTTCGACAAATACGGCTGGCCCGGCATGATCGCCCTCAAATACGCGACGGTCATTGTCGTCCTGCTCGTGTGCGAAGTCGTCGCGATGAAGAGCGAACAAGCCGCTCAGCGGCTCGCAATCTTCGCCATCTGCGTCGGCGCATTCCCAGTGCTCTACGCCACAGTGCTGGTCTGGACGTGGGGACGTCACGCGCTCTAGCGAGTGACGCAACCACCGCAGTCCAACGAAAAACCGGCGTGCAAACGCCGGTTTTCGAAGAAAACCCAGGTTGCTGACTATCACCGATCCACTCAGCGTTGCGTGCCGGGACCTTCGCCCGCGATCGCGCTCCGCATCGTCGTGTCAGCCTGCACGTTCTGCATCTTGTAGTAATCCATCACGCCCAGACGTCCGCTGCGGAAGGCTTCCGCAAGTGCACGAGGCACTTCCGCCTCGGCCAGCACCACGGCCGCGCGGCTCTTCTGCTCTTCAGCTTTGTATTCCTGCTCCTGAGCAACAGCCAACGCGCGGCGCTTTTCCGCTTCCGCCTGCGCCATCTGCTTGTTGGCGTTGGCCTGGTCCGTCTGCAACTTCGCACCGATGTTGTCGCCCACGTCCACGTCGGCGATATCGATCGACAGAATCTCAAATGCCGTCCCGGCATCCAGACCCGTTTCCATCACCTTGCGGCTGATGTCATCGGGATTTTCCAGCACTTGCTTGTGGTCCGCCGCGCTACCGATCGTGCTGACGATGCCTTGGCCGACGCGAGCGATGATCGTCTCTTCCGTCGCACCACCAACGAGCCGGCCGATGTTCGTCCGCACCGTCACGCGTGCCTTCACCTTCAGCTGAATGCCGTCCTTCGCGACAGCGTCAATCGTGCTGCGCGGGCCAGCCGCGGCAGGGCAGTCAATGACCTTGGGATTCACGCTCGTATTCACCGCGTCCAGAATGTCACGACCTGCCAGGTCAATCGCGGTCGCCGTGTTCCAAGGCAGATCAATGCGAGCACCGCGGGCCGCGATCATCGCGCTGATGACGTTGCTCACGCGACCACCGGCGAGGTAGTGCGTTTCGATCAGGTTGGTCGGAATATCCATGCCGGCCTTCACGCCGCGAATGCGATTGATGACGACCGTGCGGATATCCACCTTCCGCAGCTTCATCCCGATCATTTCGAAGAAGCCGACCTTGGCGTTGCTGGTGATCGCCTGAATGTACAAACCAACAAACTGCAGCGCGAACACGAAGAGCACGAGCAGAATGATCGCGACGACGATCCCGACGGCGATAAAGATGCCCTGCGTGGCGCCGGCCTGTGCAAGAGTGGGGGAAAAGCTGGGAACGAGCGTGTTGTGCATGGGGTGTTGTCCTCACGAGAAGCGGCCTCAACTGCCGCGTGCGTGTGTGGGGCGAGTATAGCGGCGCGTCGACCAAGTGGGGCATGGTCAGAGCGTTTACGCCGCAGGCTGGGCAAGCACCGACGCCACCGACATCCTGACGTTCTTGGCTGAATTCTGCTTCGCAAACCGCTTGACCTCAGCTTCAAGATCACGCCCGGCGAGAGCAATCGCCTGTGCGTCGTCAAGGCAGATCTGTACGTTGCTCTGCTTCGCGACAGTCAACCCCGCAATCAGCGCAGGCAAGTTCACACCTGCAAGATGCGATATCTCGACAGAATTCACCGTCGCCTCAACTTGCCCCAGTTCGTGCAGTTTGGCCGTCGTGTCCACGACCATCTTCGGATTGACCTTGCGCAGCAGCATCGTCAGCAACTCGAGGTTGCCCACGGGCAGTCGCGCTTTGATCGCCGCAAGCCGCGCGGGAATGATGACCACACCCACCGACAGCAAGCACGCAAATACAAACACATTCGCGAATATCACGATGTCCCGCGAAGTGATAGCAGCAAGCATGCGAAATTCTTACGCACTGCGACGGCGCCGAGCCGCCAGCAGCGTGCCACACGCCAGCAATCCGACAACCGACGGCGCAGGAATCACCGTCGCCATGTAATCGCCGATGCGCTCATGCATCCACGCCGTCGGGTGAATGCGATCCCAAAACACGTAGTTGTCCGGATTCGCCC
>DATGWV010000419.1:0-12299 GCA_035299305.1 Phycisphaerales bacterium
GGCGGCGACGGGACTGCTCCGGCATATCGACGCGCGTCGCGGCGTGGTGGATGAATCGCTGGAGAAGGCAGCGACATTACTGGCGCAGCGAACGGATGTCGGGCAGTTGCTGATCCAAGCGATGACGCAGTCATCCGACGGTGCACGCACCGCGAGCGTGCAACATCGCCTCGCGAGGCTTGCCGCCGGTGCTGCCGCAACACCGCAGGAAGCTCGCGCGGTGTTGACCGGTGCAGTGCGGACGAGTGGCGTCGATGTCGCGACCATCGCGACGCTTCTCGACACGTATCCGTCTGGCGAAGCATCGGCCAAGCTGTCGGCTCTCACGAGCATTGTGGCGGAACAACCCCTTGGCGCCGATGCCGCGGCGGAGGCATTGTTGGAAACTGGACGCGATGTTGCCGCGACACTGGCGGTCGCACGCGACGCGAGCAACATCGAGAGTCGCATGGTCGCAGCGGCAACGCTGCGACGACTCGGGCGTGTTCGTGACGCGAAGACGGTGCTCGCAGACGTGAATCTGTCACAGGCATCGCGAGATATGGCCTTGGGCGTTGTCGCTTCTCGTGCGGCGAATGCGGGCGCAGCCGGCGATCCAGTCACCGCTCGCGAACTGGCTGCAACGATCACCGGCGATAGTGCCATCGCCGCTCGGACGAAAGCACTCTGCGAGATCGCGGCCGGAAGCGCCGCCGGGGCGAGAGCCGCGCTCGACCCGCTGATTCGTGGCGAACTTGCTGGCGCATCGGTGGATGACTACTTGCTTGCAGCTGATCTTGCGCTGCGTGAGAATGCGTCAGGTGAAGTTCCCGCGCTGCTCGCGAAGGCCCGCGAGCTTGATGCGAGTGATGAGCGCGTGCACGAAGCGTTCGCCGCTCTTTACAGCCCGCAGGGAGCCATGCCCAACGAACAACTCCTCGGCGAAGCCATGCGAGAGATGCGAGCGGCGATTCCGGGCAGTCAGTTGCTGCGATTGCTCATCGCGCAGGATCAGGCTCAGCGCGGATTGTGGCGGCAGGCGATGCCCAACCTGCAGGCGCTTGTGAACGAGCGCGGCCGACCTGCCGAAGCGCTGGATTCGCTGGTCCGCGTGTGGGAACGCAACGCGGATGATGCAACGCTCGCGGAGGCAGAGCGTCTGCTGCAAGCTCGGCTTGCGAATAGACCCGAAAGCACGCCTTGGATGCTCGCGTACTCACGAGTGCTGATGCGGAACAAGAAGACTGCCGAAGCGGACAACCTACTTGCCGCCGGTATTGAGTCACTGCAGAGCGAGATGCTGATGCGACAGCGTGAATTCGTGCTGCGCGAAGGCTTGAAGCAGCCAGAGGCTGCAGACGCGCTGATGCAACAGCGGCTGGCGCTCGCGCCGCCAACGCTTGCGAACAAGCTGGAGCTTGCGACCATCGCGGCGCGACAAGGACGCGGGCTTGATGCGCTCCGCGAACTCGCGGAAGCTGCGCCACTCGCCGGAACAATGCAGCTTCCGCAAGCGAGGAATGTTGTCGCGCTTGTGAGCAACGTGAAACCTGAGGAGCTTCGTGAACTGTCGCAACACGAGAGCGAAGGCATCGTGCAGTTCATGGAAGCCGCGCGCAAACTGCAGCGCTTTGCCCCGGCAAGTGAACTCGCTCGCGCGCAACTGCTTGCACAGGCCCGGCCCGGCAACTCGGCAGAATTGCTCGCATTATGCAAGGAACTCCAGCCAGTCAGCGAGCAGATTGCGACATTTGCCATCGTGCGCATTGTGGAGACGTTGCGAGCCCGGCCTGACCACTCGCCGCTGATCCGCTTCCTGGGCACATTCGCGCTCGATGCCGAGACGCCGGACCCGGGCTTGGTCAACGAGTGGCTGGTTCGTACCGCGGTGCGGGGAAACCTCGATGATGCACGTTTCCTCATCGACAACGTCCGCGATTTGGAGCTTGCGAACACGATCGTGGCGCAGTACTCCGATGCGGAACTGCCCAACGAATTGCCGCGAGCAAAGGCAGAAGTCGCGTATGTACTCAGCAATCTCGCGACCAGCGTGATGCGTGATGCGATGAGCAACACGTGCCTTGAACTGTGCCTGTCGCTGTACCCCAAACACCCGTGGGCCGCGAACAACCTTGCGTATCAGATGCTCGAGCACGGCGGTGACATGCAACGAATCGAGTCGCTGGTCGAGGTCGCGTACTCGCAGCTCAGCGACGAAGCGAGCGTAATCGATACCAAGGGCTGGCTGCGTTACAAGCAAGGACAGCTCGATGACGTCCAGTTGGCCGACGGCACCGTCCGCGAAGGTGCGATCACGCTCATTGAGCGGGCAGTGACGATGGTGGAAGCACGCGGCGATGACAACGCCGAGTTATACGATCACCTCGGCGACGCGTTGTGGCAGCGAGATCGCGCCGCGCAAGGCGGCGAACCGGCAGACCGCGCAAGAGCGGTTGAATTGTGGCGCAAGGCGATCAAGTCGCTGGATGAGGAGCTGGTCATGCGACGAAATATCGAGCTGCCTGGGCTGCCACGTGTTGCTGAGATTAAAGCTCATCGCAACCGCGTTGAGAGCAAACGCTTGGCCGCGGAAACGAGCGGACAACCGGCGGTTTCGCCCATGAGCGTTCCGCCGACGCTGACGCCGCGGCCGGAACCCGCACCGATTGATATTGACGCGATCTGGAATCTGAACCGGCAACGGCAATTGCAAGAGTGAATGCATACTGACTGAGACTTTCGCGTGCCTGCACACGCGAACACATGGCGAGACGACATGGCGAAGCACAACAAATGGAGCAAAGTCAAGCACCGCAAGGCCGTCGTAGACAAACGACGCGGCAAGGTGTGGACCAAGATCAGCAAGGCCCTGATGGTCGCGGCACGCAACGGCGGCCCTGATCCTGATACCAATCTGACGCTGCGATACGCCATGGACGAGGCCCGTTACGCGAACATGCCGCGTGAAACGGTCGAGCGAGCGATTGCCAAAGGCGCAGGCGGCGGCGACACGAGCAACTTTGAAGCAGTGCGATATGAGGGGTACGCACCGGGCGGTGCGGCGGTCGTCGTCGATGCACTGACCGACAATCGGACGCGGACGATCACGCTCGTCCGAACCGCCTTCACTGAGCATGACGCGAACATTGGCGCCAGCGGATGCGTCGCGCACATGTTCCAGTTCTGCGGGCAGATTCTCATCGAAGGTGCGAACCTGAACGATGAACGAATCATCGAGGCCGCGCTTGAAGCGGGTGCGAAGGATGTTCGCAGCCCCAGCCCCCTGCCCGAGGCGGATGAAGAGGCTCAGTGGATTGTGCTGACGGATGTGCCGAGCTTTAACGCGGTGAAGGATGCGTTGGAACGCGCGAAGCTGCCGATTGCCGAGGCGAGTCTTGCGATGGTGCCGGACGACAAAGTCGTCGTGAGCGGCGAGCATGCTCAGACTGTGGCCGATCTGCTAGAGGCACTCGAAGATATTGACGATGTGCAGAAGGTGTACACCAACGCCGAGCTCGCCGACGAGTGAATGGGCGGCCACCTGCGCGACTGCACTCTCGTACCTAGTGCCCTTGCACACGCGCGAGTACACGGCTCAACACTGCGGCTTGATCGCGGAGGCCCCGTAGATCGATCACGAGCGGCGCGCTGAATCCTCTGGTTGAAAGCGTCACGCAGTATGTCGTCATATCGAGTTGGCCCTTGCCGGCTTCGACGCGACCGGAAGCGCCCAGATCACTGAGACGAGCGTGCGCAGGCACCGCAGTGAGCTTTGCGACTTGGTTGGCCACGTCCTCGCCACGCGCGATGATCGCGGCGGGATCGATGCCGATGCGAATAGCATCCGCGTCGTTGACGCGTCCATTCCGTGGCGGCCATGCACAGTCGGCGAGCGTTGCGCCGACTCTCTGCGTAGCGGTACGAAGTTCTGCAATCGTGTCGTCACTGCACTTTTCTGGCAGTTCTGTCGCGACAACCGCAGAGGTCGAATGCTCGGCAAGATCTCGCGCCAGTTCGAGCGCTGCACGTGCAGCATTCATCGCACGATCAAGATGCGCGGCGTCAATGAAGTGCGTGGGAGGTATGAACAGATCCACTCCCGAGACGCTGACACCCAGTCGACGAGCGAGAGCGCGAATATCTCGGCGAGCGCTCGCATCGAGTTCGCGAGGTCGCAATCCGGGCATGGTCGCATCGATTTGCACCGCCTGCACGCCCGACGCGCACGCCCAGGCGAGAGCCGAACGAGCGTCCGCTCCCCACGGGGCCGCTGCGTGGAGTGTCAGCCCCGCGAGCGACACACTGCACATTGGCGTGAACGACGGCATCATCACGGACGCACCAACTGCTGCTCGGGTGTATTGGCCTTCATCGCGCGACTCTCGACGCAAATCTCGTGCAATGCGTCGACCGCGGCGAGCACGTCGTCCCGCGTGACGAACGGTCCGAAACTCATTCGCAAAGCGCCGCGACCAGCAGCGTGATCGAGCGTGCCGAGCGTTTGATGTGCGCGCGGAGCACAGTGAATGCCAGCGCGGGCGAGAATGCCGAAATGTTGCTCGAGCATCGCGGCCATCTCACCACTCGTCAGGGTCGCATGAACGAAACTGAACGTCCCGACACGCACGTCGTTTGTCGCAGGACCCAGCAGCCGCAGTTCCGACATCGCTCCGGTTCCGTCCGCCAATTCGAGGCCGCAGCCATGCGTGCGCAAGCCCTCAAGCATGCATTCCATGAGTTCCACTTCGTGCTCGCGAACGGCCGCCATTGTGCGTTGCGAAAGGTAGTTGACGCCCTCGCTCAGACCGACGATGCCGATGGTGTTGTGGCTGCCGGCCTCATAGCGTTCAGGCATGCTCGTGGGCTGATCATCGAGTTCACTGATGCTCCCAGTGCCGCCTTCGCGCGTTGTTGCGACACGCGGCTCGAAGCCGGGCCGAATGTACAGACCGCCTGTCCCTTGCGGACCGAGCAGACCCTTGTGGCCAGGAAATGCGAGCAGATCAGCGTTTGTCGCGCGTGCGTCAAATGCGATGTGTCCGAGTCCCTGCGCGATGTCGATGAGCGTCGGCACACCTGCGGCGCGGGCCATCGCGCAGATGGCATCGATGGGTTGAATCGTGCCGGTTACGTTGCTGACCCAGTTGACCGCCAGCATCGTGGTGTCGGGTGTCAACGCGCACTTGAGCGACGCGAGATCGACAAAGCCTGTCACTGGGTCGGCAGCGACATGCACGACTTGGGCGCCCTCTTCCGCGAGCGCGGCGAAGGGCCGCAGCACACTGTTGTGATCCATCGCCGTCGTCACGAGTCGAATTGGCGTACTTGCACCTCGACGCAGACGCTCGGCACGAACAACACCCTTGATGGCAAGATTGAGAGCGTCGCTCGTATTGAGCGTGAACACGACGTTGTCTGCGCTTGTGCCGCCGATGAACGTATTGATGCGTTCGCGACACTGACGGATCAATCGCGAGCCTTCGCGGCTCTCCGCATAATGCCCGCGCCCGGGCGAGCTGCCGATCTGCGTGCCATAGCGGAGCATCGCATCGAAGACCGCGGGCGGCTTGGGGAAACTGGTGGCGGCGTTGTCGAGATAGATGCGTCGCTGCACGAGCAATCGTAGTCAATCGCGCAGCGGAACTCGCCGTGTGATGGGAACGCGAAGCAGTGATTTTCCAGTGGAAATACTCTCAAGCAGACGCGCAACCAGCGGGTGCTCATCGCGGCCGGGTGCCACGGCGATGTAGAACCGCTCCGTTACTTGCTTCAACTCGCCAACCCGCATCAAGCCAAACTGACGAGAGACATCGGGCGCTGCGACCGACGCGACGGGCGTCAGACCAAGCCCGATTTCGGCAAAGTGGTGCAGCAGAGCACGATCTTCCGCCTCTGCGACAATTGTGGGATGCATGTCGCGCGCGATGAACCAGCGATCAAGGGCGGCTCGAAGCGCAGCACCTTCGGCAGGCAGCAGCAGCGGTGCGTTCGCCAGACTCTGCGGAAAGTCGCTGCGATACTTGCGAGCGATCTCAGGAACGGCGTAGAACGACACGGACGACGCGCCAGCCTCAAACCACCGCACGACCGACCCGCCTGTATGCTCCTGTGAGGCGTCGGAGATCAGCAGGTCGAGGCGACGCATCGTGAGGTCCATCAGCATTTGTTCGAATCGCCACTCCCGGCACACGATGCGACACTTGTGGTCTGCTTCGAAAATCGGATGCAGCACGGCGCGAGCGATCACCTTGGGCACATAGTCAGCGCATCCGATGACCAACGGCGCGAGCTGCTCGCGACCGGCATCGGGCAACGCTCGGATCATGTCGGAACACAACACGACCACTTCCTGCACGTAGCGCATGACCAGTTCGCCCGCAGGCGTGAGCATGACGCCACGCGACGTTCGGTCCAGCAGCCGAGCCTTGAGGCGCGTCTCCAGAATGCGCACCTGTTCGCTCACGGAAGACTGCGACACGCCAAGACGTTTTGATGCGCCTGTCACGCTGCCTGTCTGACCCACAGCCCAGAAGTACAGCAGGTGGTTCAAGTTGGTGTGAGCCAACTGCTCAGCGATATCGGTTTTTCCGATTGTTGCCATAGGGACGTTGTTGTATGCATGCTGGGCGAAGCGTGCGAATATACACGCATGCTCGATCCGAGCGCGTGGTACACCATTTTGCCTGTCGCTGCGAGTGTTCTCACTCGCGAAAGTCTTCGCACGCGCTTGGTTCGCTCGCTCTGGTATCGACGCTGGCGGTTTCAACTGCCCTCCCGCATGCTCCGAACGAGTGTGCCGGACGATCACCCGGTACGGTGGATTCCCGCCGAACAAACTGCGTCTTTCTCTCGTGCATCTCGCCCCCCACCGCCTTGAACGACGGACTTCTCTCGCATGAAGCATGGACTTGTCATCGCCGCGAATCGACTCCCCATCCACCGTGTCGAGGGTGGTGGAAGGAGCGGCTGGCAGATCAGTCCAGGTGGCTTGGTGACCGCGATGGCACCCATTCTCAGGCGTCGGGGCGGACATTGGATCGGTTGGAACGGGTCGGTCACCCGCGCGGGCAAGTCGTTCGACATCGATGACTTATCGCTTTCGCCGATAGGTCTTTCTCGCTCCGAGAGCCTGTTGTACTACCAAGGTTTCAGCAACTCCACGCTCTGGCCGCTGTATCACGACGCGATTGTCATTCCGGAACTCCATCGCACGTGGTGGCGTTCGTACAAAGCCGTGAATCAGCGCTTCGCGAAGCGACTTGCACAAGTGACCAAGCGGCGTGGGGTCGTTTGGGTCCACGACTATCACCTGCAATTGGTACCAGGATTGCTCCGAAAGCTCCGGCCGGACCTGCGCATCGGATTCTTTCTGCATATTCCTTTCCCGCCTGAGGAACTGTTTGCGTGGCTGCCGTGGCGCGAGGCGATTCTCGCCGGGTTGCTGGGCGCGAATGTAATCGGCTTCCAAACGGAAGCAAGCAGTCAGAACTTTTCGCGGGCCGCGCGACGATGGACCGCGGCTGAGGGCACTGACCGCGAACTTACTTTCCACGAGCAGGCGGTCCGCGTGCGACCTGCCCCCATTGCGATTGACGCCGATGAGTTCGCGCAGCTCGCAGAAGACCCGCGCGTGCAAGAGCGAGCGGCGGAGATTCGGGCATCTTTGGGCAATCGCACGCTGTTTCTCGGCGTTGATCGCCTTGATTACACCAAGGGCATCCCGCATCGCCTGCGTGCGTTCGAGGAACTGCTGCGAGAGCGGCGTCTGAATGCCGACGACGTGGCACTGGTGCAGGTGGCCGTACCGAGTCGCGAGGATGCGCCGGGCTACGCGGAGGTTCGCCGCGAGGTCGAGGAAACCGTCGGCCGCATCAACGGCCAGTTCAGCGAACCGGGGAAAGTCGCCGTTCACTACTTCCGCCGTAATCTGCCGCGCGACGAGCTGGTCGCGTACTACCTCGCCGCGAACGTGATGCTTGTGACGCCTTTGCGAGATGGCATGAACTTGGTCGCGAAGGAGTTTGTCGCGTGCCGACACGACTACGGAGGCATGCTCGTGCTGAGTGAGTTCGCCGGCGCGGCGTCAGAGCTTCGGCGTGCACTGCTCGTCAATCCGCGCGACATTGACGCCATGAAAACCACCATGCTGCGAGCGATTCGCATGCCCGAGCGCGAGAGACGAATGCGCATGGCGATTTTGCGCACGCAGGTGCGACGGCACGACGTTCATGAGTGGGCATCGAGTTTTCTGGAGGCGCTGTCGTGAGCACGGACCTTGCGCTTGATCTTCTGCACGCATCGCACGCGTCGCAACTCTTGGTGGCGTCGGACTACGACGGCACGCTCGCCGACTTTGTGGACGACCCGGCGAAAGCTGAGCCGCAGCCCGGCGTCATGCAGGCGTTGCTGCAGCTCGCCGCGTGTGACAACACCACGTGCGCGATCGTGTCGTCTCGAACCACGGACGATCTGGCCGCACGATTAGCGCACCCGACAGGGCTCATACTGGCGGGCAGCTTCGGTAGCGATATCGTGAGCGAAGCGCCTCGTTCGGCGCGATCGATGATGCAGCTTGCAACAGCATGGACCCTGCTCCAAGATGTCGCGGCTCGATATCCGGGCACATGGATTGAGCGCAAGCCCACGGCACTTGTGTTTCACACGCGAAAACTACGTGAACCGCTCGCGAGCATCGCGCAGTCAGTCGCGCGTGCAACGCTCGCGCCGCTCGATGGATTGCACGTGATGGCGGGGCACAGCGTGGTCGAGTGGTGTGCGTTCGTACCTGACAAGCTCGCTGCGGTTGAGGCACTACGTGTTCGCCTGAACGCATCAGCAGTTGTCTACCTCGGTGACACCGACGCGGACGAGCGCGTCTTCGCTGCGCTCCGGCCCACCGACGTATCTGTCCGCGTGGGAGAGGGAGTCACCCGTGCGAAGCATCGTGTTGCGTCGCCTGCGATCGCCACGTGGGTGTTGCAGACGTTGGCTGAATCGCGTGAGGATTTCACTCGATCGGCGAGCCACACTCGGGACACCGCGCGGGTAAGTTCGACGGATCAGGCTCGGGCATGATCCCGTGTTCGTATCCGCATGATCGGCACACACCGGCGACCGCACGCCGGAGCCCAGCATGATGAAGTGATGCTTGCATCACCACGACGTACGCGCACAGCACGGCAAGAATCAGTCCGACCATCATGATGCCTGGGTGCAGCATCAGCAGGCCAGCGCACGCGATTCCCGCCGCACACACGCCCATGATTCGCAGCACACCGAGCCAGCGGTCGCTCAGCACCGGCATATCACGCACGCTCCCGCGCCAGTACAAGCACCGTCACATCGTCGCTGCGCGTCGCACCCTCAAAGCGCTTGATTGCATCCACGACCATGTTGGAAAGCACCCGTGCCGAAGCGCCTGGCGCCGCGGCGACCAGATGCTGAAGTCGCTGCGATCCGAACATGACCCGCCGCTGCCCGCGAGCGTCTTGACGATCAACGCCGCCTTGTGTTGCCTCCAGCACACCGTCGGTCACGAGCACGAGATGCGTCCAGTCCGCGGGCAAATCAAGCTCCGCTTCCGTGGCAAGCACGTCCTCTTCAAGCATGATGCCTACCACAGTGCCAGTCGCCGGAGCGACTTCCATCGCTTTCGCCGACGCTCGCACGCAGATGGCGGGCGGGTGCCCTGCGTTGGCATACTTCATGCTGCCGTCGCGTTCGATCACCAGCACGAGCATCGTGACAAAACTCGCGATGTCGTGCGTCGTATCGATAAGCACGCGATTGATCGTGCGGATGATGTCCGCAGGACCCGACGCGGCATCGACGGCCCCGCGCAGTGCGGTTCTCGCAACGGCCATGAGCATGGCTGCCGACGCACCCTTGCCGCTGACGTCGGCGATACAGATGATCAGCCGCCCGTGCGAATCGGTGAAGTGATCGAAGAAGTCGCCTGCAACTTCGATTGCGGGCACGTTGATGGCGTGCAACGAAATGCGAAACGGCTGCAACGCTTCGGGCGAAAGCGGCGTGGGCAACAGCGATTCCTGCATCCGCCGTGCGACGCGCAATTCGCCTTCGGCCATCTCACGCCGAGCGGTTTCGTCCGCGATGCGTTCCTTCGCCTCGCGCACGTTGCGGCTGATCATGTCAAGCTGCAGCGTGACACGCGAGGAATCGACGCGCGGTGCGGCGGCGACTGCGGGCTCGAACGGATCGCCCGGCAGAAGCAATTCGGACTGACGAGCAAGCTCTGAAAGCGGACGCGTCACGCGTCGCGATGCGAACCAGATAATGACCAGCACCCCGACCAGACCGACGAGCATGAGCAGCGCCGTGTTGCGGATGCTCGCAAAGTTCGCGGGCGAAAGCTCCCGCTGTGGCAGGACGGCGAGCAGCGTCCAACCGGCACTGCGCACGGGAGCGGTGAGAAGCATCGCAGGCTCATTCGCGAACGACGTTGATTGCACGGCTCGCGCCTGCGCTTTGCCAACAAGCAGTTCGCGAGCTAGTGCCGCGTCGCCCGGTCGATCCGCTTGCGCGGCGCGTTCAAAGATCGTTGCATCGGCCGCGAGCAGTTGCGCATCTTCATGCCAGATGTAGCGACCATCGGCATCGAGCAACATCGGTACGGCTTTGCCGGTGAGCGGAGCCGCGAGCGCTGTCGCCAGCGCTCGCGACGCGAGGTCCGCACGAATCGTGATCACATTCCCCGGCTGCTCGCTTCGAATCGAAAACACTGCATATCGCGGTGCATCGGCGACACGCGCCGCGGTCCAGCCGCGCACGTACGCCGACGCACGCTCGAGCGCAGCGGGCCGAATTTCTGAACCATCGCGCAACAGACGTACGCGCGCGGCCTGCGTGCCTTCGCGTGCAACCTCAATGCCGCTCAGTATCGGATTGGCCGTCAGTAGCTCGGTCGCGATGGCACGCAGCTTCGCGTCGGCATCAGCATCGGGAGTTGATGGCACGAAGTCACGTGCAAGCACGCCAGCGGTAGCGGTCAATGAAAGTTCAATCGCACGCAGGTCGTTGTCGAGTGACGCGGCACGCTGCATGAGCTCGCTCAACTCACGATCGCCCGCCTGCGCGCGAGACATCGCGTCGAGTTGGCGATATTGCAACCCGAGCACAAGCAGAAAAATGAGCAGGACAGGTAGGCCTATCCACAGAAGCAGTTTCCAACGCAGCGCCATGGCCCAGCGTAGGGGAGAGCAGCGGGAAACTGGAGGCGCGGGACAGCGAGAGAGCGCAATCTCTCGCCAAGACGAGGCCATTTTTCATCAAGATGCCGCAAATAGAGCCAATCGCTTACGCGGGCTTGGGAGCCTTGTAGAAGGGCATCGCGACAACCTTCGCGGTGAGCGTGCCCTTGCCCGTGTCAACTTCCACCGCATCGCCGATGTTCGCGGTGTCGCGGGCTGCGAAGCCCATGGCGATGCACGAGCCGATGGTCGGGCTGGGGCAGCCGCTGGTCACGACGCCGATTTGCTTGCCGTTCTGCAAGATCGTCGCACCTTGGCGGGCCGCACGCTTGCCATCGATGATCAAGCCGACGAGCTTGCGGGCCGGGCCAGCGGCGGCGGTCTTCTTGAGGGCTTCGTAGCCGACGAAGGCTTCGCCCTTGCCATCATCCGCCTTGTCGAGGCTGATGGCGAAGTCAACACCGCACTCCAGAGCATTGATCTCTTCGCCCAGTTCGTGGCCGTACAGCGGCATGCCGGCTTCGGTGCGGAGCGTGTCGCGGCAACCCAGCCCGGCGGGCTTGATGATCGCGTCGGGCTTGCTCACATCCACGTCCTGCAGCAGGAACTTCATGGCCAGGCCGGTCATGCCCGCGGGCAGCACCACTTCCACGCCATCTTCGCCCGTGTAGCCTGTGCGGCTGACGGTGAGCTTGATGATCATGAGGTTCTTGACCGCGAAGCGGTACTTTTTGAGCGAAGGAATCTCCTTGCTGAACTTGCCAATCAGCGGAATGATCGCAGGCCCCTGCAGGGCGACCATGCTGGTGTCGAACGTCTGATCGACGATCTTGCACGACAGATCACCGCTGCTGCGAACCTGCTCCATGTGGGCAAGCAGCTTTTCGCGGTTGCTGGCGTTGACCACGACCATGAAGTCATCATCGTCGTAGCGATAGACAATCACATCGTCCTTCACGCCGCCCTGCTCATTGCACACGAGGCTGTAGCGGCACTGACCGGCGACCATGTCATGAATCTTGCGGGTGCACAGCCGCTCGAGGAACTTGCGCGCGTGCCGCCCGTTCACCTTGACGCGGCCCATGTGGCTCACGTCAAACAGGCCCCCAC
>DATGWV010000420.1:0-14630 GCA_035299305.1 Phycisphaerales bacterium
CGGGATCGCTCCGCGAGGAGGGAGATCAGAACGTGAGTTCGAAGTCGATGGTCACGCGTTCGCCCATGATGTCGGCGTCGCGATTGGTGAGCGGATATTCGAACGTGCCGCCCACGCTGGTGTGCGGGTTGAACTTCACGCGGCCGCCGATGCCGGCCCAGATGACGGTGCTGCCTTCGACATTGCTGCTGCCGAAGTTGCTGTAGTCGAGGCCGCCCACGTTGAGCGGGAGGGCTTCGCCGTCGCTGAGGTAGTGGAGGCCGTGGAGTTCGAGGATGGGAGCGAAGCCGCTGGCGACTTCGTAGTCGGCGTGGAGGCTCCACTGGCCGACGGTGTTGCCGTCGTTGTCATCGAAGGGAACGCGAAGTGTCGCGTTGCCCATGACGTGGAACTTGTCCCAGCCCTTGGCGAAGCTGAAGAAGGGGCTGATTTCATTCACGCCGCCCTGGAGCACTTTGCTTTCGCCGAAGTTGTCGATCATGACGCGTGCACCCACCGTCATGTAGAGTTCGCTTTCCTTGTCGACGTAGAAGACGTACTTGAGGCCGGCGGCGATGTCGTTCCAGCCTTCGTCCTTGATGCCGATGCCCGTGTCGAGCATGCTGTAGCCGTCCTTGGTCGCGATGATGCCGAGGCGCTCAGTGACGGCGAAGCGAGCTTGCGCGGCGATGACGTTGACTTGACCGCCTTGGAGCTGGCTGTCGTCGCTGAAGCCGTGGTAGAGGTAGAGGAACCGCGCGCCGGTGTTGTTGAGCGGGGTTTCGAAGTAGATGGGATTGCCGACGGGGTTGTAGAAGTGCTCGGTGCCGCGCAGGCCGCGGAGGGTTTCGCCTTCCCACCAACGTTCGCTGCTGACGGCGTAGGCGGCTTCGTGGCCGGCGGGCGCGGCGGCTTCTTCAGCCTGAGCGGGCAGGGCACCGGCGGAGAGGGAGAGTGCCGCGGGGCTGACGGGGTCGGCCGCGACGGAGAGTGAGGCGAGGAGTGAAAGGGTTGCAACAGTGAGCATGGGTCGGTCCTTTCCGGGTTTGGTAGTGATCTGGAGGATCAGAGGATACTTTTGTCTTGTATATCGGCGGAGTCAAGGGGATTCGTGGACCGACAAGTCCGAAAGTAGGAGAAAAGTTGTAAATTGTTTCTGGAAAGGGGTTTGGGGAAGGTGGATTTTGGGGGTGCTGTGATGTGCCGGCGGTGGGTGAGTTTGGTTGGGAGTAGTTGCCGCCGATGTGGGGGTGGACTTGGGGGTGTGGGTCCATGAAAAAACCCCCGTGGTGATCGGGGGTTCTGTCGGCGGGAAGGTGCGTGTTCAGTCGAGCCAGTCTTCGTCTTTGAGGCGCTGGGGGACGTATTCCTCGGTAACGTAGCTGATGTCTTTGTTGAGCATCGCTTCGACTTCCATCTTGAAGCCGTTCTTGAGCATGAGGTCGATCTCTTTTTGCCAGCCCTTGTGCTCGGCGAACCACGGGTAGTTCTTGATTTCGTTGGCGCGTTTGATGTCGGTGGCTTCGAGGTCGATCTTGACGGCGTCAGAGAGGTCGCAGGCTTCGTGGTCTTTGGCGCGAATGCCGAGGAACTTGGCGTCGGGGATCGCGAGGCGCGAGCTTTCGAATGCGAGCGAGATCGAACCTTGTTTGATGACGCTGTAGATGTAGTGTCCCCAGGGGTCGCAGTCGAGGACGCAGATGATGGGGAGCTTGAGTTCCTGGTTGAGTCGCTGCAGCAGGCGACGACAGCCGCGCGGGGGCTGGCCAGCGCCGTGCGTCAAGATGCAGTTGTTCTTCTCCCAGAATCGATCTTCGTTGAAGCGATTCCAGACGGTGCCCTTTTCGACGTGGAGGACGAAGTCCGCTTCGCACTTCTTGAACTCGATGATGTCGGGCTCGACGATGCTGGGAAGGGCGTAGCCGCCGCTACCCATGCGGCGGCAGTTGATTTCGTCGCCTTTGTCGATGAGGGTGATGTTGCCCACCATGGCGCCGCGATTTTCGGCGAAGATGTGGAGCTCTTCGCGCAGCGCGCCGAGTGAGACTTCGAGGTCTTCGAGAATCGGATCGCTTTCTTCCTGCTTGTCGAAGGTGTTTTCCTTCGTGCCGGCGACGGTGTGCTTGGCGATGTAGAAGACACCACGGAGGCTGCTGGTCTTGCCTTCGTCGATGAGTTTCTTGATGGTGCTGGCGTGCAGAGTGGTCTGCATGAACTGCTTGGCCTGGTTGAGGTTGAACAGTTCGCGTTCGCTGGTGGCGTCGCCCATCTGCAGGATCTTCTGCTTCTTGCTCCACGTCGTGTTGCTCTTGGTGCGGACGGGAATTTCGAGCTTGGGCTCGCGGCCTTTGAGGCTCTTGCTCGCGATTTCGTCGGCGAGACCGACGAGCTTTGCGTGGGTCTTCTTGTCGCGCTCGCTGTGCTTGACGGGCGGCTTGGTGCGAGCCGCCGGAGCTGAGTTCTGCGTGGGTTTCTTGGCCATGTGCGTGAATCCTTGCGTGATCGCTGGAATGTTGGGTGCGGGGACGAGGTGATGCGTGTGGCGTGAGGGGAGCGATCTGAATAGGCGCGCGGGGTGAAAACCGTCGCACATCAGAACAGTTTGGGCTCATTCACGGGTACGAGTTTGCCGTTCACGAGGCGCATCTTGGGTTTTTCTTTCGGGTCGGACTTGGCGGGTGGCTGGGGAGCTTTGGCGGGTTTGGCTGCGGACTTTGCCGGTTTTTCGTCGGCGGCCCCACGCGATCGCTTGCCACTTTGAGGCTGCTGGCGCTTGGCGGGCTTCACGTCGAGCAGCGTCGGCTCATCGTCTTTGGCCATTGCCGCGACTTTGAGTGCGGCCGCTTCGGCCTTGCTGAGCTTCATCGCTGGCGGAGCGTCTTTGTCGTCTGTCGCCTTCTCGCCGGTGGTCGCGCTTGCTTCATCTTCGACGATGAGGACGCCTTCCTGATCGGCGGGGTCTTCTTCCTTGATGCGCTTGCCGTCTTCGTCGAGCTGCATGTCGGCGATGGCGGTGCGTTTCTTGGCTTGCTCGAGCAGGGCGTCGTAGAGCTGCTTGGCGTCGGTGCCGTTGATGGCGTTGATGGCCTTGGCGATTTCGCCGATGTACTTCTGGAAGACGTCGCGGCGTTCGCCTTCGCGCTTCATCTTGGCGCGTTTGCGCAGGTACGTGCCCAGCTTGCGGCCGCACTCCATGAGCGCGAGCTTCATTTCCTTGCGGATTTCGTCGTAGTCGGCGATGGCTTCCTTGCTTTCGCTGGTGAAGGGAACCCACACGCTGGCCATGTGAATCATGATGACCAGCGGGCCGATGGGCAGGCTGGCGCGGGGGTGCTGGAGGTCGTAGTTTCGCCAGTTGGTTTCAGTGACGCTCTTGAAGCTGCTACATGCGCTCTGCTGGAAGAGCAGCGGCACGCGGTTGGCGAAGCGGATGACGCGGGCGGCGTCGTCGGCTTTGAGTTGGCCGCCGAACGCGATGGCGGCTTCGATCTGGAAGGGGCGGCCGCGATAGACGGCGGCTTCGCGGCTGCTGGCGGCGTAGAACTCGGCGCGCACGCCTTTGAGCAGACCGGCGAGCAACTGACGCACACCAATGGGCGCGAGGCAGTCGGTGGGGGGCGGCGCGAGCTTGGCTTCTTGAAACTCCTTGTAGAGTTTTTCCGCTTGCTGCGGCTCGATGTCGCTGACTTTGGTGCGACTGGTTGCGCCGATGGCTTTGCAGAAGTCGCTCGCGGTCGAGTCACTTACGCGGCAGAACTTCTCTTGCAGGAATTTGTAGAGCGTGCTGTCGCCGCTGCTTTCCTGGAAGTCCTTGAGCATCTGCAGCAGTGTGCCGAGTTCGATGCCTTTGGGGTGGGGTTGAATTTCTTTGGTTTCGGGCGGGAGTTCGCTGACGCCGCGCGGGAAGAGGATGACGCCGCCGACTTCGGTTGTGGTGGTGGGGCCTGCGGGCGCGGCTTGCGTGAGTGACGGATCAGGCAGGCTGTTGGGATCGGCCTTGATTGCTTCTTCGTCGTCTTTCTTCTTCGCCTTCTTTGTCAGCAGCGGCACGTCTTCTTCTTCCGCGGCGCTTTCGCGGCTGGGCGGGACGAGCGTGATTTTCGCGTGGGGATTGGCGATGGCGGTGAGTTCGAGGAACTCGTCGACGCTGCCGCGACCTTTCTGGTAACGGCCTTCCATCTCGATGCTGACGCTGGTGCCGGTAGGGTAGTGCGTGTGGGAGAGGAAGTCGTTTTTGTCGCTCAATTCGCGCGTGCCGGTGGTGAGGTTGCGAAGGCGCTGGAGCGGGAAGTCGTCGGTCTCTTCGTCAACCGTGACTTCAGCGCGGTTGGTCTTGGTGTTCATCGCCAGTTCGATGTGATGCGCGGGCTTGTGGGCATGCGGACGCGTCTGGATCATCATCGGCTTGCCGGTGGTGATGAGTCCGTACATGCCGGCGGCGGAGATGCCGATGCCCTGCTGGCCGCGGCTCATCTTGAGGCGGTGGAATTTGCTGCCGAAGAGGAGGCGACCGAAGACGTTTTCGACTTGTTTGCGCACGATGCCCGGGCCGTTGTCGACGACGGTGACGCGATAGCGCGAGCTTTTCGCGGCGGCGGCGCGATCGGGCTGGAGGTCTTCGATGACGACGGTGATGTCGGGCAGGATGCCGGCTTCTTCGCACGCGTCGAGCGAGTTGTCGACGGCTTCCTTGACGGTGGTGAGCAGCGCCTTGCGCGGGTTGTCGAAGCCCAGCAGGTGGCGGTTCTTGGCGAAGAACTCCGAAACGGAGATGTCCCGCTGCTTGCTCGCCATGCTTTCAGCGGTGGCGCGCGGGGCTTTGGTGGTCTTGGTCATCTTGCTCTCGATCTCTGAACCGGACGTTGTCAATGCGGACATGCAAGCCTCCGTGCCTGCGCGTTTGCGTGGTTGGACTGCCGGGCCGATCGCGACATCATGCCGCGAGCGGGGAGACAGCGTAGCGCATCATCGGCGGAAACAGGGTATTTCCGCCGAAAATCGGGTGGTTGTCGGGGCGGGCGTGCGTCAGAGCTCGGGCGCAAATCCGCGGCGCATCGTGTTTTCCGCGATTGCGCGGGGCTCGACGAACTGGAGCAGGTAGTCGGCTCCGCCCGCTTTGCTGCCCACGCCGCTCATGCCGAAGCCGCCGAACGGATGCCTTGCGACGAGCGCGCCGGTGCAGCCGCGATTGATGTAGAGGTTGCCGACGCGGAACTCGCGTTTGGCTTGCTCGATGTGGCTGGGCTTGCGGCTGTAGACGCCGCCCGTGAGTTTGTAGGTGGGGGTGTTGGCGATGCGGAGAGCGTCGTCGAACGTGCTGGCGTGCATGACTGCCAGCACGGGCCCGAAGACTTCTTCGCGCGCGAGCTCGTGGTCTTCGGGCACGTTCAGGAAGACGTGCGGAGCGACGAAGCGGCTGGCGTTGGCTGCGACGAAGGCGTTGCTTGTGGGCAGTTCGAGGCCCACGTGTTTGAGGCCGCTCGCTTTGGCGCGCTCGATGAAGCCGCGGATTTTGTTGGCGGCTTCGGCGTCGATGACGGGGGCGATGTCGGTGCCGGGATGCAGCGGATCGCCGATCGTGAGGGCCTTCATCGCTTCGGTCAGGCGGCGCGAGAACATGGTGATGGCGGGGCCTTGCGGGCCTTGTTCATCGACGACTATGACGCGCGAGCAGGCGGAGCACTTCTGGCCTTGGAAGCCGAAGGCGCTTTGACGCACGGCGATGACGGCTTCGTCAAAGTCGGCGCTGGTGTCGATGATCATCGCGTTTTTGCCGCCCAGTTCGGCGATGACTTTCTTGATGTGAGTCGGCACGGCATTCGGCATTCGTGATTCGGCATTCGTGAATGGCGACGACGGTGCCGCGGCGTGGAGGATGTCGAGGCCGACATCGCGCGAGCCGGTGAAGGCTATGAGGGCGACGCGCGGGTCGCGCACCAATGCTGCGCCGGTGGTTTCGCCCGGGGCGGGGCAGAACTGCAGCGCGTCTTTGGGAACGCCGGCTTGCCAGAGGATGTCGCACAGGATGCTGGCGATCCCTGGTGTCTGCTCGGCGGGCTTGACGACGACGGTGTTGCCCGTGACGAGTGCGGCGACGGTCATGCCGCAGCAGATCGCGAGCGGGAAGTTCCACGGGCTGATGACGACGGCGACGCCGCGAGGTTGGTAGATGACTTCGTCAAGTTCGCCCACGAACTTGCCCAGGCGCTGACGCTGGAAGAGGGGAACGGCGCAGCGGGCGTAGTACTCGAGGAAGTCGATGGCTTCGCACACGTCGGCGTCGGCTTCGCGCCAGGTTTTGCCGGACTCGCGGATCATGACTCCCGACAAGCCGTCGCGCTGCTCGCGCATGATTTGTGCGGCCTTGACGAGCATGTTGGCGCGAGCGACGGGATCGGTGTCGCGCCACGTGGCGAAGGCTTTGCTGGCGCGGCTGACCATGTCGCGGGCTTGCTCGGGCGTGCGGTCGTTGGCGACTTTGGGCACCGTTGCTCGGGCGATGGCCTGGCCGAATGTTTCGCGCTGCGATGCTTCGCTGAAATCGCGGATGGCTTCGGTGAAGAAGGGGCGGCCGTTACCAACGCCTTTGGGGGCGGGGCTGAGGTTGTGGCGCTCGGGGTTGATGGCGATGAGATCTGTCGCGGGTTGCGAGCCGCTCTTGGGGGCGGGGGCGCGGAGCAGTGCGCCGACGTCGGCGTTGTCCATGAAGCCGGCCTTGAGCCAGCTTTCGTTGCTGGTGTTCTCGAGCAGGCGGCGCACGAGGTATGCCATGCCAGGGATCATTTCGCCCACGGGCACGTACTCGCGCATGCGCAGGCCCATTTCTGCGGCGGCGTGCTTGAGTTGATCGGCCATGCCGTGGAGCATTTGCAGTTCGAGTGCTGCCTGCGGCAAGCCGCGTGATTCGAGGCCTGCGAGCGCGGCGGCGATGGAGCGGGCGTTGTGGCTGCCCAAGGCGAGGCACACGCCGGCGTCGCCCTGCTTGCGCGGGCAGGCGTCGAGGAAGACTTCCGTCATTTGTTCGAAGCAGCGGTCGGTCTGCCACTTCTGGGCCCACACGGGGTTGGGCCAGCCGTGGAGTTCGCTCTTGATCGTTTCGGCGTCCCAGTACGCACCCTTCACGAGGCGCACGCTGACTTTGCGTTTGTTGCGGAGGGCCCACTCGCACATGCGCTTGGCGTCGTCGACGCCGCTGCGGAGGTAGGCTTGCATGGCGAGGCCGGCGTTGAAGTTGACTTGCGTGACGCAGCGTTGGAAAAGTTCGATGGTGAAGTCTTTGAGGGCGTGATGCTCCATGTCGAAGTTCACGAAGACGCCTTTGTCGCGGGCGGCTTCGAGAATCGGGAGCAGTCGCTTCATCAGGTCTCGCATCGCGCCTTCGCTGTCGATTGGGTCGGTGCGGGCGCTGAGCGCGCTGATCTTCACGCTGACGTTGCAGCGCGGGATGGAGCCGAGATGGTCAGATTCGAGGCGGGGCTGGGCCTTCCACGCGGCCATGGCGGCGGGGAGGTTGTTGATGAGGTCGAGATACTTGGCGGCGTAGCCGTCGGCTTCTTCGTCGCTGACGCAGGTTTCGCCCAAGAGGTCCACGCTGCTGGCGATGCCGTCGTCCCACAGTTGCTTGAGGCCTGGCAACGCGCTCGCGGCGTCTTGGCCTGCAATGAACTTGCTGGCCATGCCTTTGATCTGCGAGCCGATCGTCGCCGTCGCCATGCCTTTGGCGATGGTGCCGGTTTTGATGGCTGTCGCGATGACGCCCGGCACGGTGACGCCTTCCTGACCGAGGTAATCAGTCAGGTGGTCGTAGATCGCGTCGGGCGTTTTGAGCATCGGATATGCGTCGACGAAGCGGAACATCTGGACCTTGAAGTTGGGGTCCTTCATGCTCCATTCCATGAGGGCGTCGCTGTAGAACTTCGCGGAGAGCACGCTGGTTTTGTGGCCGCGTGCGCGGGCGAGGAAGTCGCTGCCAATCGCGAAGATGCGCTGCTCGCGAGCGTCGTTGGTGGTGGCCGGTGCGGCGGGCGCGGCAGATGTGGTGGAAGGGATGACGACCGTCTGAGCGGGCGATTTTGGCTTGCGCGAGAACAAACCCATGGGCGAGAGCCTCCGTGCGAATAGGTTCGCCCATGAGTGTAGTTCAGACGCGAACGGTTGCGAATCGACTCAGCGCAGCTGGCGGCAGTAATTGATGTAGCTCTGCGTGTCGTAGGTGTTGTTCCACACGCCCGGGGGCCGCGTCAGCAGGTGGTTCCAATCGACGCTGGGGCGTTCGACGACGTGGTCGGAGATCGGAATCTCGATATTCTCGCCCGAGCCGATGACGCCGCCAAAGTTGCGGAAGGTTTCGCCCCAGCCGCGAACGTCGTTGTCGTAGATGTTGGCGCAGGGGCTGGCGTCCTGGCGGACGATGGATTGACCGTCGGACGAGTTGGAGAAGAAGGCGTTGTTGAAGACGTTGGCGCAGTTCATCCGTTGCACCGCGATGCCCCAGCCTGGGTACTTGGGCTGCGCGATGAGGTTGTTGCTGAAGGTGCCCGAGGTCCAGATGCCGAAGGGGGCGGCCATGGGGTGGCCGATGCCGATGGCGTTGCCGCAGTCTTCAAAGACGTTGCCGGTGATTTCGAAGTTGCCGCCGCGTGCTTGGATGCCTGCGAAGCCGGGATCGCCAAACCAGCAGTTGCGAGCGGCGCGGAAGTAGTTGCCGTGGACGAAGTAGATGCCTTGGCAGAAGGTGTCGCGGTTGCCGGTGTTGTAGAAGACGCAGTCTTCGAAGACGACATTGTCGCTGGCGGAGACGTATGCGCCTTGGGCGTGCGTGTCGGGGTTGCGCTGGTCCTTGATGATGGTCTTGGTGATCAGCACGTCGCGCACGACTTGGCCATCGAGGCCTTGGAGGCTGACGCCGTTGGTGCCGCCGACCAGGACGCAGTCTTCGACGACGAGGCCATGCGCGTTGCCGATGGCGGCGATGACGGCGGTGTGCTGCGGGCGAGCGCGGAACTCAAGGCCGCGCACATGGACGAAGTTGGTGCCGTTGATGAGGCGAAGTCCGGCTGAGACGGTGTTGGGCACGTTGAGGATGGGCCGGGTGGTGCTGCCCGGTGCGGCGGCGATGAGGAGCGGGCGCTCGGCGGACTCGCCGCCGTAGTACACGCTGTCGTACTGCCACTGGATGGCCATGTTGTACTCGCCCGGCATGATGTAGACGATGCCGTGGGCGGTGACGTTGGAACGCATGAGTGCGCCTTGCACGGTGGCGAAGGGAAGGTCTTGCGTGCCGGGGTTGCTGTTGTTGCCCCACGGCGCGACCCAGCGGATCCAGGTCGGAGGTTCACCTTGTGCGACCTCTGTGGTCATCTCGACCGTGCTGTTGTCCGTGACTCGGCCGCCACCGGATTCGCCATTGCACGAACCGTTTGCGACGCGCTGCATGAACAGGATGGCGTCGAGTTGATCGGGGTAGGAGCCGTCGTTGTTGATGTCGACATCGTCACACGTGGTGCACGCTTGACCGGCGAAGACGCTGAAGAAGGTGCTGACGTCTTGATCGCTGGGATACACGCCGTCGTTGTTGAAATCGAGATCGCACTGCGGCTGAGCCATGCCCAGGGGGGTGAGGAGTGAGGCAAGGATGACAGTGACGAACGACGCGAATGCGTTTCTGCGCATGCAGTGATACCTCCAAGGCGTGACTGTGACCGCTCACGCCTTGCGGCGCTCTGCGACGTCCCTCTCAAACTGCTTGTCCTCTGCGGGCTGTGACCTCATGCGTGATGGGCGACGCGAACGCGTCAAACCCGCATGTGTTATCAGAGCCAAGAGTGCCGCGACGAATACATCAAGTCGCGATGCATCGGACGTGCAGCATACGTCGGAGAACCCTGAGCGGGTGCATGAGCTTTCTTTGTTGTTCGGAGAATTTATCGGAATAACGAACATTTGGGAGGTCTGGGTCCGGTCGCATCTACGCTTGCGTGTGAACACGATTCCTCACACGACACCTGGTCAGTGGCCATCTGAAATTCCTGCGGCGCGATTTGCGGCGCACGTGCAACAAGCGCTCGCTACCGGCTGTAAAGTCGCGATATTGGGCTTGCCGGATGAGCTGGGTGTGCGACTGAACAATGGGCGACCGGGTGCGGCGGAGGGGCCGGCGGCGTTTCGCGCGGCGCTCGCTCGGTACGGTGTCGCGATGCCGGCGAGCGGACCACTTCCTCGGGTGTTTGATGCGGGAGATGTTGTGGTCGCGTCCGGAAACGATGCGAACGCGCTGGCGGAGACGCATCGCCGAGTGACGGAAGCGACGCGAGCGTTACTGGACCTTGGACTGTTTCCGGTGGCAGTTGGCGGCGGGCATGATCTCACGTTCGCGTTTGCGCGGGGCGTGCTGGAGTACATCCGCGCGCGGGTGATGCCGACGCGTCGCGGACCGACTGCGCCGCATGTGTTGTACTTTGACGCGCACTTGGATGTGCGCGACACGGTGGGGAGCGGCATGCCGTTTCGCAGGTTGGTGGAAGACTGCGGTGTGAAGAGCCTCGCGGTGGTGGGGGCGAAGTCGAGCGTGAACAGCGCGGAGCACGCGGCGTACTTCGCGAGCAAGGGCGGCAAAGTCGTGACCGCGACCGCACACGCGGTGCCGGCGGGGACGACGGACGTGGTGGTGAGTCTGGACATGGACGTGCTGGATGCGGCGCATGCGCCGGGGGTGAGCGCGATGAATCCGGCGGGGATGAGCACGAGCGCAGTGGAGCAGTGGATTGCGTGGTGCGGGGCGCATCCGCTGGTGCGGTGCTTTGACATCATGGAGCTGAGTCCGCCGCACGATGACAACGGACGGACGGCGCGAGTCGCGGCTCACATGTTCTACACGTTTCTGCAGGGGCTGGCGACGCGGCCTGGGTTTGTGCAAGGAGGCGCGTTGTGAATGTGCTGCTGACGAATGTGCGCATCGTGACGCCCACGGACACGCCCGGACCGCGGCGGGGGCGCGCGATGGAACTGCTGTATGTGATGGACGAGGCGGATGTGCTGGTGCGCGACGGCACGATCATGGCGGTGGAACCGGCGAGCGCGAAGCTCTCGCTGTCGCGCGAGGTGCCCAAGGGTGTGCATGTGATTGACGGGCAAGGCCGAGTGCTGATGCCCGGCTTTGTGGATTGTCACACGCACGCGTGCTGGGGCGGTTCGCGGCTGGATGAGTGGCAGATGAAGCTCAACGGCGCGACGTATCAGCAGATCATGGCGAGTGGCGGGGGCATCATGAGCACGGTGCGAGCGACGCGTGCGGCGATGCGGGAAGAACTGGCGGCGACGTTGACGACGCGGCTGCGCACGATGCTGCGACTGGGCACGACGAGTGTGGAAGTGAAGTCGGGGTACGGGTTGTCATTGGAACACGAGAGCAAGATGCTCGGGGCGATCGCGGATGCGGCGCGGGGTGAGGGTGTGCCGCACGTGACGCCAACTGCGCTGTTGGGACATGCGCTCGATAGCGAAGTCGCGGACTTTGTCGAGCAGACGACGCGGCGGACGCTGCATGAGATCGCGACGCATCATCGGCGCGGCGATGGTGGGCCGCTTGCTGTGGATGCGTATTGCGAGAAGGGCGCGTGGAGTGTGGAGGACTGTCTCGCGCTGTTCGCGGCGGCGAAGGCGCGCAGCATGCCGGTGCGCGTGCACACGGATCAGTTCAACGCGTTGGGCATGGTGCATGAAGCCATCGCGCTGGGGGCGGTATCGTGCGATCATCTGGAGGCGAGCGGCAAGGCGGAGTTTGAGGCTTTGGGCAAAGCGGAGACAATGGCGGTGATCTTGCCAGCGTGCGGTTTTCATCTTGACGGGCGGTACGCGAACGGTCGTGCGCTGCTGGACAGCGGGGCGGCGCTCGCGATGGCGACAAACTGCAATCCGGGCAGCGCGCCGACGATGAGCATGCCCATGATCATCGCGCTGGCGATTCGTTTTTGCGGGCTGCGCGTGCCGGAAGCGATTCACGCGGTGACGATCAACGCGGCGGCGGTGCTGGGGCTGCGCGATCGCGGCGCGATTGCGCCGGGGATGCGGGCAGACATGGTGCTGCTGCGGCATCGCGATGAGCGCGAACTGGCGTATGAGTTTGGTGGTGATCCGGTGGATGCGGTGATTGCACACGGACGTGTTGTGGCGTGATCAAGCTTCGATGTGATCAGGCTTCGACGTGATCAGGCGCGCACGCGTGTGGCGTAGACGATCCACTCGATGACGAGCAAGCCGCAGGCGATGAGGATGAACCAGTGCCAGATTTCGCGCTGGCCGCGGCCAGTTGTGACGGAGTCGAGGGGTTTGCCGTCGACTTGCACTTGCGAAGGAGAGGCGAGGGCGGATTCGAGCGGGCTGAGGAGATTGATGGCGACGGCGCGATCGCTCGAGGGGAGAGCGGGGCGCACGATGTAGAGCCCTGCGCGGGCAACGGTGCCGAGGGAGATGGTGCCGGGCGGTTGTTGTGCGAGCGTGGGAGGCGTGATATCGATGGGGCCAGCGATGGTGACGCCTGATGTGCGGGCGAGTGAGATTGACGCGAGCTGGGATGTGGAGAAGGCCGCGGCGTTGATGCGCTGCGTGCGGCGTGTGAGGTAGTCGGTCGCGTTGGCGACGAAGACGGGGAAACCGGCTTGCAATGGCCAGTTGCTGTCGAGGAGATCGAAGGAGACGAGGATGTGTTCGGCGTCGCTGGCTTGCGCGAGGGCGATGAGCACGCGGTCGTCGCTGCGGGCGATGGGCTCGATGCGCGCGGGCGGCTGACTGGTGATGCTGCGCGCGGTTGCGATGGTGAGCGCGTCGAGGGTGACGCCTCGCATGAGTGGATGCTCGCGATTCCAGAAGAGGCTGCCGGTGCGCACGGGCTGGGCGGGCGTTGATTGAACGTTCGCGAGCGTGGGGCCTTCGCCAAAGCTGAGCGTGGGGACGCCTGGCGCGACGGGGACGGAGACGCCGTCGAGGACGAGAAGATCGACGTTGGTGGTGAAGCTCGCGTCGGTACGCTCGGTGGCGAGGGCGGCGGGCGACACGATGCGGAGCGATTGTGGATTGAGTTCTTCGAGCACGTCGCTTAGAAGGAAGCTTGCGTCGCGCGAAGGTGAGGCGGGCAGTGCGTCGCGCACGAGGATGATGCGCGGCGCGACGGGCGGGGGAAGGACGGCGCTTGCGAGATTGTCGCTGGCGAGAGCATCGGGGCGATCAATCGCGAGGGTGAGAACGCCGGCGGGCAGGTCGGAGATGTCGAAGGAGACTTCGAGGTCGGCCGGTAGCGGTGATGTGTCGGTGCCGATGCGCACGGCGCGGCGCTCGATGGGAGTGCCGTCGAGGGCGAGGGTGAGGGGAACGTCGAGATTGCTGATGGTGGATTGCACGCGGGCGAGCACGCGCACGGTGCGCAGGTTGGTTGCATCGCGGCGCGCGGCGAACGCGGTGACGCCCACGTTGTCGATGGCGGTGTTGTCGGCGGGGCCGATGCGCTCGAATTGCACTGGGAAACGTGAGTCAAAGGGCTTTTCGCTCGCGGCGAAGCTGCCGTCGCTGAGAAGGATGATGGTGGGGGGTTCTTGTGCGGCGTCTTCGGTTTCGCCCGTTGTGGCGGCGAGCGTTTCGATGAGCGCGAGTGCTTCGGCGAGGTTGCCCGGCTGGTCGGTTGGTTCGATCGCGTCGATGGCGGCGGTGGCGACAGTGGTGGAACTGGTGAAGCCGGTGCGAGCTTCGGCGGCGTGCGCGAAACTGACGACGGCGACGGCGCGTGAGCCGGTGATGCTGCGCGATTCGCGCACGACTTCGGTCGCGCGGCGCTTGGCGCGGTCGAGGCGCGCGGGCTGGTCGGCGGCGTCGATGGCGGACATGCTGGCGGATGCGTCAATCAGCAGGACGATGCGCTGTGCGTCGCGTGCGTCGCCTGAGATGACGGGGCGAGCGAAGGCGATGAGCAGCGCGGCGAGTGCGAGCAGATGCAGCAGCAGCAGCAAACTGGGGCGAATCATGCGGAGCGGCACGTTGGCCTGCGTGTCTTCAGTGGCTTTGGGCCAGAATAGCACGCTGCCCACGCGCACAGGTCGGCGGCGGAGTTTGAGCAGGTAGAGCGCCAGCAGCGCAGGCACGCAGATGCACGCGGCGATGATGGCGGGAAGCGGCGCGAGAAACGTCACGCGGGAGCGTACGTCCGGCGCGGAGCGATGGAGAAGCGAGGGCGATCACTGGCCCAGCATGTGCAGCATCTTGTAGCGTTCGCGGTGGTACGCGGCGTCTTTCCACTCGGTATCAACTTCCAGCGAGGGAAGTGCTTCGCGGTAGAGCATGGCGGCCATGTGCTTGTCGCCTTTGCGGTCAAAGCACTCGGCGAGCATGGCGGTGACGCGCATGTTGTAAGGGTCGGCCTCGCGGGCGTCGGCGAGGATGTTCATCGCGCGGTCGTAGTTGCCGCGGACCATTTGCCAGCTTGCTGCTTTCTCGGGCGGCCAGGTTGATTGATAGTGGGCCCAGCCTCGCAGGCCGCCCCAGACTGCCAGACAGGCAACGGCGCAGAATGTGAGGGTGCCCTTCATATTGGAGAGGATCGAATCGAATCGGTCGCGTTGCAAGGTGTGCAATCTGACAGTCTGTGAAACGGCGGAAGATGGGAG
>DATGWV010000421.1:0-2492 GCA_035299305.1 Phycisphaerales bacterium
GGGTTCCAGCGGGCGACGCGATTGGCAGTAGCGCCGTCTGCGGTGGTGAAGAAGCCCCCCGCGACCAGTTCGCCACTTGGAAGCGTCGTAAGCGCGCGTACCTCAGCGTTCAGGCCAGAGCCCATGGGTGCCCACTGCCCATTGAGAGAGCTCCAACGGGCGATGCGGTTGGCGGTCGCGCCATCCGCAGTGGTGAAAAGGCCCCCTGCGACCAGTTCGCCGTTGGCGAGTGTCGTGAGTGCGAGTACTTCGGCGTTCACGCCCCCGCCCAGCGGCGACCATTGCTCGGTGAGAGGGCTCCATCTGGCAACACGATTCGCACTGACACCGCCAGCAGTTGTAAAATCGCCCCCAACGATGAGATCGCCATTGGGGAGCGTGGTAATTGCGTTTACGTTGTCGTTCATACCTGCGCCCAGCGGTGACCATTGGCCACTGGTGGGGTTCCAGCGGGCGATGCAGAAGGCGCTGACGCCACCAGCGAAGATGAAGTTGCCCCCGGCAACCACATCGCCATTAGGAAGCGTCGTGAGTGCGACTACGCCTGCGTTGACGCCAGAGCCGAGGGGTGTCCATTGCCCGGTGGCAGCGTTCAATCGGGCGATGTTGTTAGCACTGACGCCGCCGACAGAACTGAAGAAACCGCCGACGATGAGATCGCCGTTGGGGAGAGTCGTGAAGGCGAACACGCTGCCGGTCATGCCAGCGACGAGCGGGGCCCAGTTGCCAGTAACTGGGTCGTAGCTCGCGAGCTCATGAGCCACTGCATTGCCCGCAATGGTGAAGTCTCCCGCGACAACGAGCTTCGAGGTTTGTGGCCCCGGTCCGTCGGGGTCCCACATCGTCGTCGCGAAAACAGTTCCATTCGTGCCTGAAAGCGACGCGGTAGTCGAGTCGAACGGTTGCCAGAGCGGCTCGCACTGGGAGTGCGCCAGCTTTGATGTCAGCCCTGTTGCGATGAACAGCACAATGGCAAATAAACGGATGGCGATTCCGGCGTCGCGGCGGATGTACATGCGGACCCCTTTGACGTACGAATGTGAGCGGCAATATACCCGTTTCCGTGCCGCCCGACAAGCCCGATGCGCGAGCTTTGTACGCCAGGCGTACCAGCGCATGTGGTTTAACCGATAATCACAGCCGGGCGTGTCGGTTATTGTGAGGTGGATGCCGTCACCATTCCTCGCGCTCGTCTCATCGCCACGTTGAACCGAGCTTTACGGGCAGGTTCCGCCAGCCAGCACCGTGAAGTAGTCAATCACGTCCTGATCTTCAGGAAACACCGTGTTGTTGTTGAAGTCGATGTCGTTGCAGGTGTTGCCGGGACTGCATTCGCCGCCTGCAAGAACGTTGAAGAAGTCGATTACGTCGGCGTCTTCGGGGAAGACAGTGTTGTTATTGAAGTCGATGTCGTCGCAGCAGGTTCCCTCCGCAACATCTGTCACGACTAGCAGGTGGTCGGACGCATCACTATCCGTTGCGAGCAGGCCGGCAGCCAGAAGCGCGGCTGCGTCCAATTGCGATGTATCAAGAACGAACGAACCCCGGAGCGTCATTCGAGATGCATCGAAGGCGACAAGATCAAGCTCGCCAGGCCAGAAGCCCAGCCCATCGCCGCTACGCCAAGTCCACGCATCGGCGCGGGTCAAGTGGCGTGTCACTTCGCGTGTGAGCGCCGGTCCTGTCACTGCTTGCCAAAGATCAAGTGGTGTTGTTGAGCCAACGTGGTTCCAGTCACCCACGACGATGGCTGGCACATTTGCGTATGGCTGCAGTGGCGGCGTGAGCGTACCGGCGCGGAACTGATTGAAAACACTGATGGCGTCGGTCGCCTGCGTAATGCGTGCTTGATCACTCGCGTCACCCGCGTAGCCACAGCATGACATGTGGTTGTTAATCACCAACGTGTCGCGCGACCCGGGCACGTTTGGCTCGGCGAGAACGACAGCGCCTTGGTAGCGCGGTCCGAAAGTGACTGGCACAAGCGTCCGCTGGGACGCGATGACAAGTTCACCTGTCTTAATGACGTTCCACGGCAACCCGTTCTCTCGCGGATCGGCATCGTTCATCGCAGTGATAATCTGCGCCCCCGTGCTGTTGTATTCCTCTTGGAAGCAATACACGTCGGCGTCGACGGCATCGATCAGTCGTAAGAGTGCTGGACGCCGGGCAGTCACAATCAGCCCACTGACGAGTGTGTTGAGGCTAACCACCCGCAGCGTGGGACAAGCGGGCCGCGACAGCGGACGTGCGGGTGGCCGCGGAGATGCCTGCGACAATACATGCTCCACCGGCGCGGTAAAGCTGTCGGCGCCCTCGAAGGTCACTTCACAGATGCTCCCCACGGTCGCGTTGATCACGGAAAGATCGATGCGGAGTTCATACCGATCGGACGCAGCAGTCGGCATGCAGACGAAGTCAAGCTGAGGCCAGGCCGTTGCAACTGTCGCATCGTCGATCAACGCTCGGCGTCCACGCAGATCGACGAGTAC
>DATGWV010000422.1:0-14168 GCA_035299305.1 Phycisphaerales bacterium
CACCACCACTTGCCCCTGCCAATCGCGCAGCGTGATGAACAGATATCGCGCGGGTGATGCCGTCGTCAGCGAAGGCACGCTCACCACGCTCTGCACGCCGTCAACTTTGCTCGTCAAGTTGCTCCGCCACGCATCAAACTGCTGCCGCAGAATCGGCACCACGTCCGGAGCCGACGTCGGCACATTCGCCACATTAAGCGAGAGGAAGTAATCACCCTCCGCGCATCCCGTTGTAGAGACCCACGTGCCCGCAGCACCAAAGGGCTGCCCCGCCGGCGCACCGCGATTTTCCAGCACGGCCAGCCTGCCGAGGCTCATATGCGCAAGTACGTCGTTGTCGCCATCGCTGTCCACATCATGCACTGCAATCGACACAGGCAGACCCACCACCCCGCCTACGCGCAGACCGCTTCCGGCGCTGAAGGCTACGCCATTCGCGCTGCCCGCCACGCCGCGATGCGTCGCCAGCCCGCCCGACCCGCCAATGAGCAAGTCATCAATTCCGTCCCCCGTCACATCGCCGCTCGCCACGCACGCGGGAGGCAGGCGGGCCGCCACGCGCGTCCGCGCCGTGAGCACGCCCGCGCTATTGCTCACAATCTGAAACTCGTTGCCGGCGTTGTTCAGCGTCACCGCCAAGTCATCGTCGTTGTCGCCATTAAAATCGCCCGTGACGATGTTGCGGGCGGGCCCGGCCAACACCACCGCTGGCCTCGCGAACAGGTCCACCGCGCCGCCCGCTACCGTGCGATTCTCCACCACTACCACCTGCGACACTCCCGTGATCGCTACCGCAAAATCGTCATCGCCGTCGCCATCTACATCCATAGCGGTCATATCGGCAGGCAGCTGCCCCAGCGTCACGCTCGCCACTTCACTGAACACGCCCAGCGCGTTGCGATACACCCGCAGCACGCCCCCACCTGTCAGCGCCACGACATCGTTCTGCCCATCGCGATTCACATCACTCACGATTAGATCGCGCACATCCGTCGCGAGCCCCACCGTGGACAGCGCTCCGCCAGTGCTGCCATCAATTGCGGCAATCGGCGCCGTGCCCAGCCTTCCTACCACCGTCTCCGCCAAAGGGCCCCCGCTGAGATCGCCAATCGCCATCGCATTCAACGAAGGCCCCACGCTCGTCGCAACGCTCGGAGCGAGCGTCGGCGCGCCATGCGTGAACGCTGGCAGCGCAACCCTGCGATCTGATGAGTTCTCATACCGCAGCACGCCACCCCCGAGCGTCGTCACTGCCACATCGCCTAGCGGGCTCCCCAGGACATCCCCCGTTGCAATAACACCAACGCCCGGCCCACCCGACCCCGGATACACGCCCCCGCACCGATCACTATCACCCAGTCGCGCCACAATCACATACCCAATCTGCGCGGTAGTCGCAAAGCTCGCAGGCGGCGCACCACACGCTGTTGGTGACTCGGGATCGCAACTACACCGCCCGTCGCCTCCTTGCGCTCGCGCCGCCTCCATCGCGGCCATCAATCGCGCTGGCAAATCTCCAGCGGTGTTCTGCGCTGCCGCCAGCGCATCGGCAACTACCGAAGGACCTGTGAGCACATTCCCCTGAATCGCATACGCCATCGTCCCCGTCTTGCCAGCATATGTGTACGTGAACTGCCCGCTCACGCCACCCGCCCACGCGCCAGCGAAGCTGCCCGTAAACGTCGTCCCGCGCCCAAACACATCGGCGATGCCATACTGCCGCAGCTGGTGGTTGGCATCCACGCTGGGGAGCCCCGCAATGATCTCCGTCGGATCAACACCCTCCAGCAATCGATCTCGGATGTACGTCCGCGTGACGAGCAACGATTCCACAAACGACTGCGCCGCCGCCGCTCCCACGCCCGTCACCACAACCGGCGAGCCTTGCCGCAAATCAAATCCTGTCAAGCACGTCGCGCTCGCGATGCCGACCTCGCGCGTGCGTGTATCAACCAGAATGATCGACCACGTCGCCTCCGCCGTCGACGCAGCCGCACTCATGCCCGCAAGCGCGACAATCAACCCTGCACGACGCGAATTCGTGGTGAACATGGCAATAGAGTAATCGACGCGTCAAGTCGGCAGATGCGGTTATCTGCTTGAAATCACCCCGAAAACTACCCGTGACGCAGCATCACCACGCGCCGCGCAGCTCGTTCACAATGTCCCGCGCCAGTCGCTGCGCCGCCGCGTTCTCGCCCAGTTCCAGCGTTTCCCCCGTCGGCCGACTCGGCACAAAACTATCCACCGCCGAGAAGTTCCGCCGCGCCTTGAGCACCTGCCCCGAGCGATTGTCGCGCCACTCAAAATCCACCGTCATCTGCACCGCAAGTTCCTGCACCAGCCCCGTCACGTTGTTCGCCGAAATGCGCCGCATGCGCACATCTGTGATCACCACCGACAGCGTGCTCGCAGCCTGGCCCGACTGCACCACGCGCATCGGCGTGTTGCCCTGAATCTGCTTGACTACCGCATCCGTCAACACCTGCTCAATGCCGGGCGTCGCAGTCGTGTTGCGAATCATCGGCACGCTCACCGACGACACCGCCGAGTCAAACGTCGAGAGCGGCGCATACCCCAACCTCGGATCACTCGCGCACGACGCGAGCGGCAAGCTCACCGCCGCCGCGATCATCGCAATCATTCCTGCTTCACGACGCATCACGGAATCTCCGTCGCGGTGGATTGTGCACCTGTCTTCGTCGCCGGCGCGAGCGGCTGCGCATCGCCCGCAATCGCCGGGTGCTGCTCATCAATCTTCGCGATCAGCGCCAGTGCCTCTTGCGCGCTCGCCGTTTTCGCATGCCGCTTCACCAGCCGCACCAGCGTCAACCGCGCCGACACCGGATCATCCCGCCGAATATACCACTGCGCCGTGTTCAACATGCTCGCCGCACGCGATTCATCCAGTCGCGCCTGCAGCCCGTCCGTCAGCCCGGCCTCCTGCGCAACCCCCGGATACTCAAGCTGAAAATTCTCCACTTGAATCGACGCGTCCGTCAGCACGCTCGAGTCATACGCCGGCCCCTTGAACTGCGCGACCGTCGCGTACGTGCGCCGCTGCATCGCCTGCTGCCGCATCTCGCTTCGGGGATACAGCTTCACAAACGTCTCATACGTCTCCACCGCCATGGGCAAGTCGCGCTCGCTCGCGTAGTGATCCGCCATCGTCATCAGCGCACGCTCCGCCAGCTTGCTGCCCGGCATGCGTTCATTGATGCGAAGCACGATCTCCTCCGCAACCGGCACCCCGTCATCCATGCGAATACCAAAGAGCCCCGGCTTGTTGCGCCCCGCGAAGTACAGCTTCGCCACATCAAGCTCGCGCTCCAAGCTCGTCACGAAAAACTCGCTCGCCGGATAGTTCTTGATGACCTCTTCGTAGTCATACAGCGCGTCATACTCATCATCCTGCGCCAGCTTCGCGTTGCCTCGCAGGTAATACGCCTCCGGAAGCTGGGGCGACTGCCCGCCCGCGTTGCGCTCAATCCACGCATCCAGCAAGTCCTGAGCCTTGCCCGCCTGCATGTTCGCCAGCAGGCGACGCGCTTCCAGCATGATCTGCTCATCTGCCGACATCGCTCGCGGCGCACTCGCCGCCCGTGCGGGCTGCGGCGCAGGCACCGCAGCAGCGGGTGTCCCCGCCGGCTCATCCACAATTTTCACCTGTGCCAGCGCAACGCCCGACATCGTCCATGCCGTGCCCGCCGCTATGACCATGCTCAGCCTGCGCATCATGCCGGAGGATAGTGCCCAACACTTGCCCATGCCCGAACTGCCCGACATCGAGGCATACGCCCACGCGCTCCGCCGCCTGGTCGTCGGCAAACGCCTCGAAAGCGTCGCGATTCTCAGTCCCTTCCTGCTGCGCAGCGTCGATCCACCGTTAGGCAGCATCGAAGGTGCCGAGATCGCCGCCATCTCCCGCCTCGGCAAACGCATCGTCCTCGAAACCCGTCGCACCAGCCACGCCCCCGTCTTCGCCGTCATCCACCTCATGATCGCCGGCCGCTTCCTCTGGCTCGACCCAGGCAAAAAGCCTCCCGGCAAAATCACCCAGGCCCTCTTCCGCTTCCGCCACGGCACCCTCGCCCTCACCGAAGCCAGCACGCAAAAACGCGCCTCGCTCACCCTCGTCGAAGGCCCCGCCGCCCTGAGCGCCCTCGACCCAGGCGGCCTCGACGTCCTCACCATCACCCCAAGCAAATTCGCCGCCAACCTCCGCGCCACCAATCGCACCATCAAACGCGCACTCACCGACCCGCGCACCCTCAGCGGCATCGGCAACGCCTACAGCGACGAAACTCTCCACGCCGCGAAACTCTCCCCCATCGCCCTCACGCAGAAAATGTCCGACGACCAGTTCAATCGCCTGCACGCCGCAACCCAGCACGTGCTGAAAACATGGACCGCCAAACTCTGCGCCGAGTTCGAACGCGCGTTCCCAAAATCAGGCGAAGTCACCGCATTCCGCCCTGAATTCGCCGTCCACGGCAAGTTCGGCCAGCCCTGCCCCGTCTGCAACTCCCCCATCATGCGCATCATCCACGCGGAGAATGAAACCAACTACTGCGCCACCTGCCAAACCGCTGGCAAAGTCCTCGCCGATCGCTCCATGTCGCGCCTCTTGAAAGACGACTGGCCGCGCACCCTCGCCGAATGGAACGCCGAGTAACCCGCGCACCAGATCACAGCACATCACACCCCACTACCGAGCCGCGGCGTATCCGCCCACCGCAGCCGCCCGATGATCCGCGACCACCAATCGCTCGCTTCGTTATGCACAAAGTTCACGCCGTGATCGTGCTTCGTGATCACGATGCGATCCCCCGTCCGCAAGGGCGTGTGCGACTGCCCATCCAGCACCAGCGTCGTGCCCAGCCCGCCCTCCGAGTCATTCACTCGCTCCGCGACGATCGAAATCGTGCTCGAGCCCCCCACCACCACAGGCCGGAAACTTAGCGACTGCGCGGCAATAGGCGTGATCGCAAACGCATCCAACGTCGGATCAAGCAGCGGCCCGCCCGCCGAGAGGTTGTACGCCGTCGACCCCACCGGACTCGCGACAATCAGCCCGTCCCCGCGAATCACCGGCCCCGCGTGTCCATCCACGCTCAGCGTCAACGTAATGAGCCGGTAAGGCGGCCCCGATGTCACCACCGCGTCATTGAGCGCGAGCGACTCAAACTTCTTCGCCCCGCTCTTGTCCGTCACCGTCACCCGCAGCAAGTTGTACGTCCGCGTCGGCAACGGAAACTTGTCGCTGAACAACTCCGAGGCATGCTGCATCACCGCCGCCACGTCAAACGCAGCGAGAAATCCAAGCCGCCCCAGATTCACACCGAGCATCGCCCCCTTCGGACTCGCACACCGCCGCGCCTGACTCAAGAGCGTCCCATCGCCCCCGAACACCACATACAAATCCGCATCACACAACTCCGCAGGCAAAGGCGTCCCATCCGCAGGCATCTCCCCCAGCAACGTGCCGAAGTGCTGCACAACACGACGGACCTCCGCCGCAGCATGAGCGGCGGCGGGCTTTTCAGGATTGACCAGCAGAAGTGTGCGGCGCATGGGCGAGTTTACTCGGATCGCTCGCGAGCGTGACGCGAGTTTGAAGGTTGGGACGATACCACGATTGAAGGCGGCCGCCTTGGCATGGCTTCCCACCCCCGCAGGGCATCCATCTACGATGCCGCCCACATGCCTTCGATGCCCCCCGCATCACGCATCCTCATCATCCGCCCCAGCGCGCTGGGCGATGTCGCCCGCAGCGTCCCCGTCCTCGCCAGCCTGCGCGCCGCCTACCCCACTGCCCGTATCGACTGGCTCGTGCGCGATGTCTTCGCCCCCGTCATCGCCAGCCACCCCGCCCTCAGCAACGTCATCATCTTCCCGCGCAACGACTTCTCGCGCTGGTTCAAAACGCTGAACGTCTCCGCCCTCAGCGCCTACCTCCGCACCCTCGCGCAGCCCAACTACGACCTCGTCTTCGACTGCCAAGGCCTCGCCCGCAGCGGCTTGCTCGCATGGGCGACAAGAGCCCCCATCCGCGTCGGCACGCGCGACGCCCGCGAATGCGCATGGCTCGCTTACACGCACCGCGTCCGCACCCCCAAAGTCATTCACACCGTCGACAAAGCCCTCGCCCTCCTCGAACACCTGCACATCCCCGCCCTGCGCGACGCCCACGCCCGCCGCCTCACAAGCAGCAACGCCGCGAAAGCCTGGCTCGCCCAGCAACCCTTCAGCACCCATCGCTACGCCGTCCTCAGCCCCACCAGCGCCTGGCCCGCCAAGCAATGGCCCGCCGACCGCTTCGCATCTCTGGCGCAGCATCTCACCGCACGCAACATCACCTGCGTCATCACAGGAGGTTCCAAAGAAAAATCACAAGTCCAGCCGCTCCTCGCCCTCGCATCAACCAGCCCGCGCGTCATCGATCTCATGGGCGCAACCGACGTCGCCCAGCTCATGGCGACAATCGAATCCTCCGCCCTCGTCGTCGCCAACGACTCCGCCGCCCTCCACATGGGCGTGGGCTTCGACCGCCCCTGCGTCGGCTTGCTGGGTCCCACCGACCCCAAACTCGCCAGCCCCTACGGCCGCGAAAACGACATCATCCAGCACATCCAGCCAAACGACGAGTTCTACTTCCGCGACAGCCGCAGCGCAGCGATGATGCACCGCATCACCGTCGATGAAGTCATCGAGGCGTGCGAGCAAAGACTCGTCTGATCTATCATCAAGTCAACTTACGGCAACACAGGATTCGGCCCGAACTGGGCACCCGTCCAGCGAATGCGCATCTCATCATTTGCCGAGTTGTTATTGTTATTGAACCGCGACCCCGACGGATGGAACTTTTCACCGAACGTCCACACGTTCGTGTTCTTCAAGTATCGCACGCTGCCGTCGAAGTGCGCTGCGTTCGCACCATCGTTGTGCCGGAACGAAAGCTTGAGATTGAGTCCGCCTGGGATCGACGTGAAACGACCATACGCGGGTGAACCTCTGAAACTGGGCGAATCACTGAAGGGACCGAAGAGATTTGAGGGCGAAGCGTCAAAGTTGACGTTCGTGCCAGTGTCGTTGACACGTCGCAGACCGTCCATGAACATGACCTTGTCCGACAACACGATACCAACGCGGTCGAGACGCGGCACAAAGTCGGAAGGGCTGCGAATCGGGCCGAAAAGGGGCGAACCGGGGTTCTGCGTGATGAGCGAGAGTCCCTGAGGCTGGCCGGTGTTGGGATTGATGAACACGCGATTATCGACCGGTGCCTGATCGCTGACGGTCGCCATTGCATGCGGCATAAGGAAACTGGAGTGCTTGTAGCCTTCGCCCTCCGCGGCCAACCTGTCGAAGTCGTCGAGATCGAGCGCACTCGAACCCACAAAGAGGACGGCACTCCGCCGCACACTGGCGCATGCGTAGCGGTTCATCAGCACCTTAAAGCGTTCCGCGCGCCCCTGAGGCAAGTTGTTGGTCGCACCAAGAATGGGCGACATCCAGTCGAACGCCGTGACAGGCGTTGTCGGCGGCGAAGTCTCGAGATACGCCGGATTGGTTGGATCATTTCCCAGTCCAGCAACGATGCGTCCACTCGTCCAGATACACGCGTAGAAATCCTTGTTCTCCACCGTGTACGCCTGTTGCGCCGTGTTCAAGTCGCGCTGCGTGGCCTTGCACACCACATCGCGGGCCGCTTCGCGCGCCTTGCCCAGGCTGGGCAGCAGCAGACCGATCAAAAGCGCGATGATCGCGATGACCACCAGCAGCTCAATCAGCGTGAATCCGCGATGTTGGCCGCGACCATTGACCGTTTTTGCACCTTGCGTCGGCATACATGTCTCCGCCCTGCGCCACGAAAACCAGTACTCTCAACACCGCCCACATCGAAACGATTCGTCACTTCTTGCGGTCGTACAGATCAACCTTCTTCGGATCACCTGTTGTCTTCTTGACCGCCCCGTCTTCCCCCACAAACTCTTTGTTCAGCAGTTTCTCGCCGCGAAGCGAGTTCAGATAGTCGTTCTCAACGCGATACGTGCCATCCTCGTTTTGAACAACCGGATACCACGTCCGCTGTCCGCTCTCATTCTTGGCAGGCAGCACCAGCGACCGGTCCGTCCGATAGGGCGAGACAATCAACTGCCCGTTCTGGATGTCGATCAGCTTCATCGAGTTGGGAAAATCGACGCCATCGCCGCGACCCAGCGTGAAGACAAGCATGCCGACAAAGACCAGCAGCCCCACCACGATCAACGCGATTTGCCATGGCTTTGCTTCGCCCATGATCGATGTGCCTTTCGTCGTGATCGTCTTCTTCACGATGCCGCCCGACCGGGCAACACCGATACCGAGTCCAGCGGCAAACGACCGCCGCAGGTCGCAAGTTGTATCCTGCCCTCCCTCTGCTTGCAACACCCAGAGCCAAGGGTTTATGCACCGCAAACGCGCCGTTAGCCGCTCGTTAGGAAAACAGCAGGGCCACCGCGTCACTTGCCGACAGGTTCACCGCACCCCGATGGCCATCGCTGCGCGTTCCCCCGACCGCACCGCTCCCTCCATCGTCGCCGGCCAGTCTGTCGCCGTGTAGTCCCCCGCAAGCACAATCGCCTCACCCGCCCGCGCATCCGCCGGCAACGCGCCCGGCCGCGCGCGCTCAAATCCCGGCGTCGGCAAAAACGTCGCAAACCGCTCCTTCACCGCACGAGCATGCACCACCTGCGCCCCGCGCGAGCCCGGCAGCCACTCCGCAATGTCACTCGCCACCCGCGCCACGATCTGCGCCTCACTCATCTCCATCCACGCATCCGCCGCGCTGATCACCGCATGCACCACGCGCCCCGCCTCGTCCTTGCGAAACAGCCACTGCGTCCCGCACGACACCAGCACCGCATGAGGCGTTGCCAGCATGGGCCGATCAAACGTCAAATGCACGCCCAAAATCGGCGAATGCTCCGCCCGCGCCATTTGCCCGACGCGCGGATCACTCGCTGGCAACCACTTCCGCGCCTTCTCAAACGGCACCGCACACACCACCGCGCGGAACTCATGATCCTGCGTCCGCGTGCTCACCGTCGTCGGCGAAATCGCTTCGACCGTCTCCCCCAGCCGCAGCTCGCCACCCGCATCGCGCAGCGTCACTTCGGCCGCGTCATACAGCTCCAACAAAGGTACCGTCGGCACCCCAATCCGCGAGGCCCGCGCCCCCGCGAGCAGCCCATCCTGAAACACATGCATCGCGCTGCTCGCCGCCACGCGCGACACCTCGCCATTGCACGCCGACACAATGACAGGCGACCAAAAACGCTCAATCGCGCTCGCCGGCTGCTGATGCTGCTGCAGCCACTCGCCAAACGTCACATCAACAAACGACTCGCGATCAACATGCGTGAGCTTCCCCATCGCCGTCGCAATCGCAGCCTTGTCCGCGATTGACAAAAAGCTCGCCCGCAAAAAACTCCCCGCATGACTCGCAAATCCTGGCAACGCCCGATGCCACGCTAACGGCTCCAGCACGCTCGTTCGCCCGCCCGCTTCCACCCACCACTGCCGATCATGCCACGCGATGCGATCTCGCTTCCCCAACTTCTCGAGCAGCGCGAGATACCGATCACAGCACCCCAGCGCCACATGCTGGCAGTTGTCAATCGTCTGCCCCGACTGCTGATCAACAAAGCTCGTCGCTCGCCCGCCCAATCGCCGGCGCTGCTCAAACAACGTGACCGCCACCCCTGCCCGCGCCAGCGTCAGCGCACACGCCAATCCCGCCAGCCCCCCACCGACCACACCCACGCTCTTCGGTGAACCGCCCCTCCGGGGCGGGCGCATTCCCACTGCACGCACGTCACTCATCGCACGCCCCACTGCTGCAAAACCGCCCGAACCCCAATCATCGCCTTCCGCCACCCCGCCACCCGCGCCCTCGGCCCCAGCACACTCCGCTCGGGCCGTGCCTTCAGCTCCCGCAGCACTCCTTGATACACACTCGTCATCGCCTCCAGGACCGGCACGAATCGCGGATCAATCATCGCCTCCAGCCCCGCCGACCGCGCGTAATACGCATCCGCCCGCGCAAGCAACTCGCGCACCACAGCTTCACACCCGCGCGCATCACGCCACGCCAGCAATTCCTCACGCGACACCCCATGCCGCGCCAGTAACTCCGCCGGCACATACCCGCGCGGACTGCTCGCCCGCGCATCCGTCGCGATATCCCTCGCGATGTTGATCATCTGAAACGACCGCCCCCGCGCATCCGCCTTCGCCAGCGCGTCCTCTCGCACCACGCCGCTCCGCAATCCCCACACATGCGTGCACACCAGCCCCACTGTCCCACCAACCAAATAGCAATACCGCTCCAACTGCTCGTCACGTTCAAACGCGGCATGCTCCAGATCCCACGCCAGTCCCGCCAGCATGTCGCGCAACCACACGTGCGGCACACCCGCCTGCGCCACCGCCCACGCAAACGCCGGCCAGCAACCCTGCCCCGTCGCTTCACCCGCCATCGCCCGCTCGCTCAGCCGCTTGAACTCCTCAAACGCCCGCACCGCCTCCTCGCGCGACCTCGACTCATCCACGATGTCATCCCCCAGCCGCATCCACGCATACACCGCATACAGCACATCCCGCTGCGGCCGAGGTGACACCCGCAATCCCCACCAGAAATTCCGCGCCTGCGTGCGCACCACCACCCCGCAGTCGTCCAGCGACGCCTGCAAGTCCGCAGAGATGGCTCCCGCCAAAGTCATGCAGCATCATTCGTCACGTGCCGCCGGCCGGACGCGTCGCATCGCCCCCCAATATGCCCGCAGCACCAGCCCCACCCGCGCCGCTTTCCCAAGCCGTGGCCGCTCCCACAACGTCACATACCCGCCCTCATCCACCAGCCGCAACGTCTCCTCGCCCCCGCGCCGAAACAGCCAAATGATCCACGCCAGCCGCACCGGCACCATCTGCTCTAACACCCGCCCCTGCCGATACAGCTCCCACGTCCTGCGCGACATCTCACGAAACTCATCATTGATCCGCCGCCGCACCGCCGGATCACTCGGCTTCCCGATCCACTCGCGCATCCGCTGCGGCGACGCCCCCCCAAACTCCGCCGGCACATACACCCGCCCGCGTTCGTCCAGATCGCGCCGCACATCCTGCCAGAAATTCGTCAGTTGCAGCGCAGTGCAGATGCAATCACTCGCCCGCAGCAACTCGCGCGATCGCGACGAGTCATCCAGCCCCTCCCCATGCAGCGCAAGCACCAGCCGCCCCACCGGGTTCGCGCTCCGCGTGCAATAGTCCAACAACTGATCCCACGTCTGATACGCCTGCACCCGCTGGTCCTGCTCAAACGCATCCAGCAAGTCATGCAGCGCCTTCGCAGGCAGCCGCCGCGCCGCCATCGTCTCCTGCAGCGCGACAAACAACGGATCATCACTCGCCCGCGTCAACTCGCGTCTCTCCGCCGCCACCAGCTTCGCTCGCAGTTCCGCCAGCTTCCCCAAACTCGCCCGCCGCGACGCCTCATCCGCGCTCGCCTCATCCCCCGCATCATCCGCCACTCGGCAGAACGCATACACCGCCGCATAGTCGTCGCGCAGCTCGCGAGGCACCAGCCGCGACAACACCGTGAAGTTCTCTTTCGCCCCGCCGGTTATCCGCCGCACATGTCCCCGCGCACGCGACAGCACGTCAGCATCAATGCCAACCGCCTCCCGCACATCCTTCTTCTGTCCGGGCTCAGGTGCAACGCCCATGCACCGCAATCATTCGCACCCGCCGTCGTCCGCGCAACCCCCGAAAACACACGATCTTCCGCATACGATCCCTCGTACGTGACGTCACCTCCCGGCGCTTCGTCACATTGTCACTCCGTCACTCCGTCACCTCGCCTTCATGCACCTCATCCTCCCCAACCCACGCGGCTTCTGTGCAGGCGTCCGCATGGCCGTCGATGTCATCGACCAGGTCATCGACCTCTTCCCAGGCCAGACCATCTACTGCTACCACGAAATCGTCCACAACAAGCACGTCGTCGGTCGCTTCCAGCACGCCGGCGTCAAATTCGTTGACGACCTCGCCGAAGTCCCCGAAGGCGGCATCATCGTCTTCAGCGCCCACGGCATTTCCCCCGCCATCCGCAAGCAGGCCGCCGATCGCAAACTCACCGCCATCGACGCCACCTGTCCTCTCGTTACCAAAGTTCACGCCGAAGCCATCCGCTACGCCCGCCAAGGCTACCAAATTCTGCTCGTAGGCCACAAAGACCACCAGGAAGTCGTCGGCACCAGCGGCGAAGCCCCGGACGCGACGCAAGTCGTCGAGTCGCCCGAAGACATTCCCCATCTGCACATCAAAGACGCAAACAAACTCGTCTACCTCACGCAGACCACCCTCAGCACCGACGACGCCGCCGTCATCATCAACGCCCTCAAGCAGGCGTTTCCCAACATCAAAGAGCCGCCCAGCAGCGACATCTGCTACGCCACCACCAACCGCCAGCACGCCGTCCGCCAACTCGCCCCACGCTGCGACATGGTCCTCGTGATCGGCAGCCGCAACAGCAGCAACAGCGTGCGCCTCACTGAAATCGCCAAGAACGTCGGCACCGACGCCAAACTCCTCGACGACTCCAGCGAACTCGACTTCAGTTGGTTCCCCACAGGTAAAGAACGCGTGCTCATCTCCGCTGGCGCCAGTGCACCCGAAGACCTCGTCGCCGACGTCTGCCGCGCTTTGCTCACTCGGTATGGCGGCACCATCGAAACCGCCGACATCATGCCCGAAGACGTTGAGTTCGCCGCTCCCGGCAACCTCCGCAAAATCATGATCGAAAAGGGCATCGACCCCGCCACCCGCCGCTTCAAAATCGAATCCCCCACCATCACCCAAGACCTCTACGGCGCGGTCCCCCTCACCATCCAAGGCTCCCCAATTTCCCGCTAAACCGTCTCCTCATTTTCGCTCTATCGCTTTTCACTTTATCGCTTTCTTCCCCGCTTTCTCATGCCCCCCACCACGCACATCTTCGAACACACTCCCGACAGCCTCTCGCAGTGGTGCGAGCGCAACAACATGCCCCCCTTCCGCGCCAAGCAGGTGCTTGAGTGGGTCTACCTCAAAGGCGTTCTCGACCCCGCGGGCATGAGCAACCTCAGCAAGCTCGATCGCGACAAGCTCGCCGCCGACATCCGCTTCTCAACAGGCGACGTCGTCAAGCAACAACTCGCCACCGACGGCACCCAAAAGCTCCTCGTCCAGTGGCACGACCGCACCACAAACAACCCGAGCGCCAGCGAAGGACTCCCGCAACAACCTCCCACCACATCGCTGCCCATCCTCGGCAACACCCTCGATCAAACACGCCAAACCGAGTGCGTCATGATCCCCGCCGAAGATCGCCGCACTGCCTGCATCAGCAGTCAAGTCGGCTGTCCCGTGGGCTGCAAGTTCTGTGCCTCAGGCATCGGCGGCCTCGATGAAAATCTCACCGCCGGTCGCATCGTCGAACAAGTCTGGATGCTCCGCGAATTCATGCGCGCTCAACAAGCCGGCCGCGGCACCCGCAACGACGCCGATTTCCCGCGCATCACCAACGTCGTCTTCATGGGCATGGGCGAGCCCCTCAGCAACCTCGCCAACGTCGTCCCCGCCATTCGCACCATCTGCGCCCTCTGGGGTCACGCCATCAGCGCCCGCAAAGTCACCATCTCCACCGTGGGCCTGCCCAAAGCCATCGAAAAACTCGCCGAGCAACTCGAACTTCCCGTCACCCTCGCCCTCAGCCTCCACGCCCCCAACGACGCCATCCGCCGCCAGCTCATCCCCTGGGCCGAATACACCACCATCAACGAGCTTCTCGCCGCGTGTCAAAAATGGTTCGAAAAGACCGGCCGCGAAATCACCCTCGAATACACCCTCCTCCGCGGCGTGAACGATCAGCCCCAGCACGCCCGCGAACTCGCCGACATCGCCCGCGACATCCGCGCCAACATCAACCTCATCCGCTACAACGAAGTCAAAGGCATGCCCTTCGAACGCCCGCGCGACGAAGACGTACGCGGCTTCCAGGAATTCCTTCTCGCCAAGAACCTCAACGTCCACATCCGCGCCAGCCGCGGACGCGACATCGCCGCCGCCTGCGGCCAGCTTCGCCA
>DATGWV010000423.1:0-4839 GCA_035299305.1 Phycisphaerales bacterium
CACCGCCGCCAACACCGGTCTCTCCACCGCCTTCGACCTGCCCACCCTCATGGGCCGCGACAGCGACGATGACCTCTGCGTGGGCGAAGTCGGCAAGTGTGGCGTCGCCATCGACACCATCGAGGACATGCACCGTCTCTACGCCGACATCCCCGTCGACAAAGTCACGGTCAGCCAAACCATCAACGGCCCCGCCGCCGTCATCTGGGCCATGTATCTCGCCCACGCCATCCAACGCGGCATGAGCTGGAACAACCTGGGCGGCACGTTGCAAAACGACATCCTCAAAGAGTTCCACAGCCAGAACGAATTCATCTACCCGCCCGAGCCCAGCGTCAAGCTCGTCGTCGACACCATCGAGTTCCAAAGCAAGTTCGTGCCCAAGTGGAACAGCGTCTCCATCAGCGGCTACCACATCCGCGAAGCCGGCAGCAGCGCCCACCAGGAACTCGCCTTCACCCTGCGCGACGGCATGGAATACGTCGAAGCCAGCCTCGAACGCGGTTTGCCCATCGACGAATTCGCCCCGCGCCTCTCCTTCTTCTTCAACAGCCACAACGAGTTCTTCGAAGAGATCTGCAAGCTCCGCGCCGCCCGCCGCATCTGGGCCCGCGTCATGAAGGAGCGCTACGGCGCCAAGAGCGAACGCTCGCTCTACATGAAGACCCACGTGCAGACCGCCGGCTGCTCACTCACCGAGCAGCAGCCCCTCAACAACATCGTCCGCGTCGCCTATCAAGCGATGGCCGCAGTGCTGGGCGGCTGTCAAAGCCTCCACACCGACAGCATGGACGAAACGCTGGGCCTGCCCACCGAGCAAGCCGTCACCGTCGCCCTCCGCACCCAGCAAATCCTCGCCCACGAAACCGGCGTCACCCGCGTCACCGACCCGCTGGGCGGCAGTTGGTTCGTCGAACAACTCACCGACACCATGGAGCGCGAAGCCCTTCGCCTCATCGACGAAATCGACAGCATGGGCACGTACAGCAGCACGCCCAAGCCCGCAGGTGGCGACAGCGAACTCCACCGCGCGTATCAGTCGCGTGGCGGCTTTGGTCGCAGCGTCATCGCCGGCATCAACAAAGGCTACTTCCGCCGCTCCATCGCCGAAGCCAGCTATCGCTTCAGCGAAGAGTGCGAAGCCGGCGACCGCGTCATCGTCGGCGTCAACGCCTACCAGGACAACGACGAAAAGCGCCCCATCGACATCCTCGTCATTCCCCACCAGGTCGAAGTCGACCAAGTTGAACGCCTCACCAACTTCAAAAAGCGCCGCAACATCGACGACGTCAACCGCGCCCTCGACGCCATCCGCGCCGCCTGCCGCGGCCAGCGCAGCGACCTCCGCATGCTCGAAGGTGCCAACGCCATGGCCGCCGCCGTCCACGCCACCAACGTCATGCCCGCCCTCGTCAACGGCGCACTCGCCAACTGCACCATGGGCGAAATGGTCCAGGCCATGGCCGATATCTACGGCCGCTACAGCGGCGGCCCGGAGTGGTGACTCGTGTCAACGCCGGAGTGGTATTGCCAACCTCATTGGACAGCTGAGGCCGAGTCCGAGTTCTGGCGTAGATGGAATCGGGCACGACCCTGGAACCGCGCTCAGTATCTTCGCATTCAAGCCCATTACCTGTCGCGGTCAAACACTCAAAGTGACAATGTAGTCGCGGTCGAGTTGATCGATCGGTTGCTGCGCGACTTCGCCGATGCCCGTCTAGAAATTGCACCGGCCCACATGACACGTGGCGACGCGCTCTTGGCGCTCGGCGATATTGATGCTGCCATCGAGTGCTACTTCGCGGCAGATGCGCAGGAACACGCATTTCCAAATGTCTTGGTGCATGGAGCGTTGAATGCGCTGTACACCGTCGCGATACACGCCAAGCACGATCAGTACGCACGCGCGCTGCGGACATACGAACAACGTGTCCAGTCTCCGGACGGCGACTTTGCGATAGACTCCTTCCGGCTGCAAACTGCCTTGAGTTTTATTTTGGCTGATACCGGAGCCCCTTCCGATGCGGCAGAGTGTGCGAAACTCGCACTTCAGTACGCTGAGAAAGAACACAGCGGCTTCACTCAACATCCCACAGTGGGTCTCGTCGTGCATGTACCCCCAGCCATTCACGCAAAGTTGCGGTCGATTGCCGCGAATGATGTCAGCGGGTTGATTGGGTGGATAAAGCAGAAAGCCAGCGGCTCTCACCACCGGCCTCCTGGCGTGTAAAAAGCTCTTCCCAGCATCACCTCACCGCGAACACTCGCCCCCCGCCAGAATCGCGAAGAAATCAATCACATCCTGATCCTCCGGAAACACCGTGTTGTTGTTGATATCAATGTCACACGGCTCCGCATACGGGCAAGGCCCGCCCGCCAGCACGTTGAAGAAATCAATAACGTCCTGATCTTCCGGAAACACCGTGTTGCGGTTGAAGTCGATGCTGTCGCATCCCGCCGCGCACGCCCACCGCGCCACAAACGCGCTCGACTGACTCCCCGCCGTCAGAAACGACCCAACGACAACCAGCTCGTCCCCATCAACCGCCATCGTCGCCGCCGCCTCAAGAATCGGCGACACGCCATTCGTCGGCTGCCCCAACCCGCCATCCAGCGCACGCCACGATGTCCCATTCCACGCCGCGATGTTCCGCGCCGGCGCGCCACCCGCCGTGTTGAAGAACCCGCTCACAATCAACTCGCCATCCAGCACTTTCATATCGCGAATGAACCCCGGCCCCAGCGCGCCCTGCACCCCGCTCGCGACCGGCACCCAGTCGCTGCCCGTCCACTTCGCAATGTTCCCGATGAACCCGCTGCCCACCTGCGGCAGCCGCAGCTCCGACCCCGCCGCGTACAGCTCGCCGTTGTACACCTCCACCGCCTGCACAATCCCCGTCAGCAGCGGCGAGTCCCCATCATCACGCCCCAAGATCGTCACATTGCCTTCGCTGTCCACCGTGCCCACGCACGATGCAAACACCCCGCCAAACGTCTCAACCAGCGAATTGCCGCCCACCACAAGCTGCCCCTGAAATCGCGTCGTGTCATACACCGACGCGAAGATAGTGGGGGCGTTCATCGCAACTTGCCAGTCAAACCCATCCCACCGATACAGCGGCGTCGATGACGTCAGCGTGCTCGCATAAAGCTGTCCATCCAGTTCATCAACAAACCCAATCGGAATGAACCCCGTCGGATTCGGTAACGCTGACCCGAGCTGCGTCCACACGCCGCTCTGCAGCGCGAAAACTTCCGCAGCCAACCCGTTGCTCGTCACCAGCGCAACCGTGTTGCCAAACGAACTCAAATCACCAATCGACCGCGCAAACCCACCACCCGCCTGCTGCCATCCCGAGCCATCATCCACCGCAACGTTGAGCGCCGTCGCATTCCCAATCGCGCCAAAGTTCCCCGCCACATACGTCTTCCCATCCGCGACGGCCACGCCGCCCACAGGCCCCGTGCTCCCCGTTGCAGCCGGCGCACTCCACGCATTCCCATCCCACGCAATCACGTTGGCAGTGGGGGTGTTCCCCGCCACGTTGAACTCACCCACGACAAACAACTTCCCGTCATACACCGCGAAGTCACGAAGATTGCCCGCAATGCCCGGTGACTGCGTCGACGCATTGATCGGCCCGATTCCCTGCCACGTCTGCGTCACTGCATCAAACCGCAGCACATTCGTTCCCACCGTTCCCGTCTGATCACCCGCCAGTTGCCCCAGCACATATATCTCGTTGTTGTACACCGCCGCCTTCGTCGCAATTCCCTGAAACAGCGGCCCCACCTGCTGCCAATCACTCCCGCCCAACCACTTGAACACTCCCGAGAACAAAATCGACGGTCCGCCAAACGACGTCCGCGCCACCACATGCAACTCGTTGTTGAACACAAACAAGTCGTACCCAAATCCATTCAGCAAGTTCCCCCACACACCCTCCCACGCCGACCCGTTCCACCGCTCCACCGCCTCCTGCCCCACAAACGAACCCGGCAGCGCACCCGCGCGAAAGAACTCGCCATTGAACGTGATGTAATCGCGCACATCATCCACGCGATTCGCGCCAAACCGCGTCCACGTCCCGTTCGTCAAGATGTACGAACGATCGCTGCACGCCGCCACCAGCGAGTTCTGCCACACACCCAGCGACAGCACACGAAACGGCAAACCGCGATTCACGTCCGGCTCAAGCCCCGTGCCCACTGCCTCCCACGCGCTCCCCGTCCACCGCGCCACATTCAGCGTCGCGTTCGACGAATCTCCAACATTGAACTGCCCCGCAACAACCAAGTCGCCCTGAAACACCGTCACCGCGTTGATCGCGCTCACCGTGCACAAACTGCCCGGCTCGCACCGCGAACTCGTCGCCGCACCCGTATTCGCAAGCGGCCGAAACGCAGCGCCATCCCACGTCGACACAATCCACGCAGGCGATGTGCCACCTTGCAAAATGCTGCCCGCGAGCACCAGCACCTCTTGCTGAGGCCCAGCCCCGTCCGGGTCCCACGTCGTCGCGACATTCGGACTGCCAAACACCCCGCGCACGCCATCACCCGTCAGCCACTGCCGCTCGCACTGCCCGCTCGCTGTGCCCGCCGCGACCAACAACAACGCCACCGCGCTCACACTTCGTGCTGCGTTCATCCGCCAACTCCTTCGTTGCCATCTACCCTTCGCCTCGAGAACCAAGGCGTCCCAGTCATTTCGCGGGCATGCCCCCTGCAGTTGCGACTCGTTTCTCACAACTTCCAATTTATCTCATATACGACCGCCCGCTCGCCTGTTTCCACGCCCATTTTCCCCCGTTACACTCCCCACATGGCCGACGCGCC
>DATGWV010000424.1:0-10667 GCA_035299305.1 Phycisphaerales bacterium
TACCGCCGCAACTCCCCCGCCACTCGTGGGCGTGATCATGGGTTCGCAAAGTGACTGGGAGACGATGCAGCACGCGAGCGCGACGCTGGATGCGATGGGTGTGCCGCACGAAGTCAGCATCGTCAGCGCGCATCGGACGCCCGACTGGCTCTTCGCGTATGCATCTTCGGCGCAGCAACGTGGCTTGCATGTGATCATTGCCGGTGCTGGTGGCGCAGCTCATCTGCCAGGCATGTGCGCCAGCAAAACAACACTGCCCGTGCTGGGTGTGCCGGTTGAGAGTCACGCTCTCAAGGGCATGGACTCGCTACTAAGCATTGTGCAGATGCCCGCTGGCGTGCCCGTGGGCACGCTTGCGATCGGCAAGGCGGGTGCGATCAATGCCGCGCTGCTCGCAGCGAAGATCCTCGCACTGCATGACGCGAAGGTTGCGAAGAAAGTCGCGGCTTATCGCGATGAACAGACCACGCGTGTGCTGTCGCAACGCGACCCGCGCAAAGCCGCAAAGAAGTGATCACACGCACCACGCAAGGAAGATCGCATGACGCTGGGCGTACTCGGAGGCGGGCAACTCGGTCGCATGCTGGCACTGGCCGCCGCACCACTGGGCGTGCGCGTGCGCTGCTATGACCCTGATCCGGACGTGTGCGCGGGCGATGTGTGCGAGTTGCACACCGGCGCGTGGAACGACACCGACGCGCTCGCGCGTTTCGCGCAGGGCTGCGATTGTGTCACGTTCGAGTTTGAGAATGTGCCAGTCGCCACGTTGCATGCAGCGAGCAAGCATGCACCCGTCTATCCGCCCGTCGCTGCGCTCGAAACGGGCCAGGATCGGCTGCTGGAGAAGCAGCTTTTCGAGCGTGCGGGCTTGCACGTCCATCCATACGCCCCGGCGGACGACGAGCAATCAACGGTCGCCGCAGTCGCATCAATCGGCACACCGTGTGTCATCAAGACTCGTCGCGGCGGCTACGACGGCAAAGGCCAGCTTGTACTGCGCGATTCCTCCGACGCTCGCAACGCGTGGCACACGCTTGGACGCGTGCCGCTGCTGGTGGAAGCCTTCGTGCCCTTCGAGCGCGAGCTGTCACTCATCGCGGTGCGCGGCCGCAGCGGCGAGTTCGCCGCGTATCCGCTCACGCAGAATCGACACGAGCGCGGCATGCTGCGAGAGAGCATCGCCCCGGCGCCTGAAGTTGACGCGCGACTCGCACACGAAGCGACGCAGCACATGCATGAACTGATGGACCACCTCGCGTACGTCGGCGTGCTTGCGATTGAGTTCTTCGTCGCGCGTCGCGATGGCGTGACGATGCTGCTCGCAAACGAGATGGCGCCGCGCGTGCACAACAGCGGCCACTGGACCATGAACGCAGGCATCACTTGCCAGTTCGAGAATCATGTTCTTGCCGTACTCGGATTGCCGCTGGGGAGCACGAAGCCGAGCGGTGCGTGCGGCATGGTGAATTTGATCGGAACAAATCCTGATCCGCGAAAGGTGCTGGCAATCCCCGGAGCGCGCCTGCACCTCTATAACAAGGAACCGCGAGCGAATCGCAAAATCGGGCATGTGAATGTTTGCGGCCCTTCGCACGCCGATCTGGGACCCGCGATGACGCAATTGCAAGCCATCGCCCGCGAGTGCGATCGCGCGTCGTGATCGGCTGCGTTGCTGACTTACGCAGCACGCTCATCGTCCCGCATACGCTCGCAGCATGGACTTTCGCATCATCTCCATCGGCTGCATGGCGGCTCATCCGCTGTGGAACGAGCGCAGCGCAGTGCGCACAGGTCACGCGACGACCACGCTGATCACCGCCGGCAAACGCAAGATTCTGGTCGACCCGGGACTGCCGCCACAGGCGCTGGCCGCGCGACTCAGCGAGCGGGCGGGCATCTCGCCACAAGACATCACCGACGTCTTCCTCACCAGCTTTTCTCCCGACGTGCGCCGTGGCTTGCCGCTCTTTGACGGCGCGACGTGGCTCATCAGCGAGACTGAGCGCGAAGTCGTGGGCGTCAATCTCGCCACCGCGCTCAAGGACCTTGTCATGCGGCGCGAAGATCAGGGCGGCGTCGCGAAGGACGACTCGCTGCGCGAAGTGCTCGAGCAGGACGTCGCTTTGCTTTCCAAGTGCAAGCCCGCGCCAGACTCGCTCACTGATCGCGTCGATCTCTTCCCACTGCCTGGCGTGAGCCCGGGCCAGTGCGGTCTGCTGCTGAGCCACGCGCGGCACACCGTGCTCATTTGCGGCGACGCCATCCCCACCGTCGAGCACATCGAGCAAGGCAAATCGCCCAGCCCCGTGCCCGATCTGGAAGCGGCCAAAGCCAGCCTTGAAGAAGCGATGGAGATCGCGGACCTGCTGATTTTGGGCCGCGACAACATCGTCGTGAATCCCACCAAGCGGCCGTTCTAACAGCGCGCGATCACTCGCCTTCGGGCTGGGCTCGCATCGCTTCGATGCGTGCAGCCAGCGCTTCCGCCGTCGCGCTGATGTTGAACTGCAGCTTCGTGTTGTTCACATAGATCATCGGGTAACCCGCGTCGATGCGATTGTGCTTGCTGTACAACTCGCTGAGGTGCGCGAGCTTCTGCTCGCTGCTCACTTCGCCCAGTGCGGGCTTGGTGTAGCGACCGCCCCAATACACACGCGTGCCGAACGTGGTCGTCACGACCATCGCGCGTGTGCTGGAAAATTCTTTCGCATCCACGCCGCCAATCTGGCTTCCCCACGGCTGGCGCAGGAGCACCGCGAGCAACTCCAGACTCGCGGCGATGTCTTCACCCTGCCAAGCGGTGTTGAAATCAACCACTGCACCGCCAGCAAGCTTGGGAGCCGGCAACGCGGGCGAGTCGATCACCGGGAACTGCGTCGCGCCGACGTTCGCCGTCACGGGCATCGGAAATCCGTCCCAACTGATGAGCTGGTCGACGCCGTCACGACGAACGACCGCCGCCGGCGCACGCCAGTTGCCATCAATCTCGATCTTGCCCCCCACCACTCGGCGGATCTTGGGCGTGTGCGTGAACCAGCCGCTGCTTGCCATGGCTTTGCCCACGCGCTCCAGACTTTCGCCCGTAAAGCGTTCGTCATCGCCCGCCAGCGCCGACTGCGCCATCTCGCCCAGCGCGTCGCGCTCAGCCTTGGGCACCCACGTCACGCGCTCACCCGTGCTAGTCTGCACAGTGGGCCAGCGAATATCAATCAGCGTCGCACGCGTGCCCGGAAGCTGGGCGGCACGTCGCTCAAGGGGCCGCATCCCCAGCACCACGCCCACGCCAGCGCCCAGCACCAGCACCACCAACCCGAAGCTGGTGAGAGCGGTGAAGAACGACGTCCAGTTGAACGGCTGCGAACTGGCTTCCTTGCGACCCATACAGCTTCACCTCTCCGCGCCGCGCACGTCTCTTGCTGCGCATGGCACCGCCACGCGAGCGCGACCATGCGCTCGCAAGCTGGTGATATCGACAAAACAGCCCGCGCCGCGTGACTTTGTTCTCGCACGCAACGCAGGCTGGAGAGGGGGTTTATGAATCAGCGTTCGGGCTTCACGGCACCGTGAAGCCGCCGTCCACCTTCAGGTCGTGCCCGGTCACGAAGCTGCTGTCATCGCTCCACAGGAAGAGCACGGCCTTTGCAATTTCATCAGGCTTGCCCACCCGGCCGACGGGGTGCATGCTGTTCATCCACGCCAGCGCATCGGGGTTACGACCGCCCGTGAAGCGATCGAGCATGTCGGTATCGATGCCGCCGGGGCTGACGGCATTTACGCGAATGCCGGTCTTCGCGACTTCGAGCGCGGCGCTCTTCGTGTATCCCAACACCGCGTGCTTGCTGGCGATATACGTACCCGTGTTCGCCATGCCAATGCTGCCGGCGATGCTCGCGTTGTTGACAATCGAGCCCTTGCCCTTCGCGCTCATGGCGCGAATCTCGTGCTTGAGGCTGAGCATGACACCCAGCACGTTGATGTCAAAGACCTGCTTGTACTGCTCAACCGTCGATTCGGCGAGTGGCACGTTGCCGAGTTCGATACCCGCGTTGTTGAATGCGTAGTCAAGCGTGCCAGTGATTGCGGCAGCGGCCTTGACAGCCTTTTCGACACTTGCTTCGTTCGTGATGTCGCCCTGCACGAATTGAGCCTTGACGCCATGCTCCTTGCCAGCGACGAGAATCTCGGCAACCACCTTCGCACCTTCCGCCTCGCGCCGCCCGGTAATGACGACGTTGCCGCCTTCCTTTGCAAACGTAATCGCCGTCACGCGACCAATGCCGCTGGTGCCGCCGGTAATGAGCGCAGTACGTCCCTTGAAACGTGCCATCTTGCAGTTCCTTTCACTCCAACTCAACGTGTGTTCGTGTGTCTCGCTCCGCATGTCGCGGGCGTGCAAATGGGATGCACGGCCCGCTCCCGCGTTTCTGCGATTTCACAGTTTCGATTATTTCACCGCATCATGACAAAGCCCGCAAACACTCCGCAGCCGCTTGCCAAGCGAAACGCGAACGCTTGCGCAACCTTCATCCATGCGTCCACCCTCGCTACCTTCTGCCATGCGCTCGCTCGACAATGCTCGCGTCACCGTCATGGGATTGGGCCGATTCGGCGGCGGCCTGGGTGTCACCCAATGGCTCGCCAGCCGGGGCGCGCAGGTGCTCGTCACCGACATGAAGCCCGCCGAGACCTTCACTGAGGAACTCGCCGCGCTGGCACCGCTCATTCGCTCGGGCCAAGTCACGCTGCGCCTCGGCGAGCACAACGTCAGCGACTTCACCACGTGCGATCTCGTCGTCGCCAATGCCGCCGTGCCCACGCCGTGGAACAATCGCTTTCTCCGTGCGGCTCAAGCTGCACGTATTGAAGTTACTACCGAAATCTCGCTGCTTGTGGCCAACCTTCCGCGTGAAACCCGCGAGAACCGCACCATCGCCATCACGGGTAGCGTCGGCAAGAGCACCACCACCGCGATGATCGCACACGCGTTGAGCGCGTGCAACATCGACGTCAAAGTGGGCGGCAATCTAGGCGGTTCGCTGCTCACCGACCTCGCGACCATCACCAGCGACACATGGCTTGTGCTCGAACTCTCCAGCGCACAACTCCACTGGATCGAGACAACAACGCCCTTCTCGCCCCGCGTCGCCGTCGTCACGGCCTTCGTCGAAAACCATCTCGACTGGCACGGCGACCTCGCGCATTACCGCGAGAGCAAGCGACACATCCTGCGTCACCAGCGAGCTGGAGATACAGCCATCATCGCGCGCGAGCTCGATGACTGGCTTCCCAGCGTGCAACCCGGCGTGCGAGTCATTCGCCCGCAAGTGAGCGACATTTCCGGCACCATGACCCTGCCCGGCGAACACAATCGCGCCAACGCCGCCGCCGCGTTGGCGGCCTGCTTGTCAGCCATTCCCACACTCGACGCCAACCGCGTCCGCGATGCGCTGCGGACGTATAAGGGCCTCGAACATCGCCTTGAGTTCGTGCGCGAAGTCGCGGGCGTCAGGTACTTCAACGACAGCAAGAGCACCACGCCTGGCGCGACGCTGACCGCGCTCGCCGCGATTGCCACGTCCACGCCGCTGCAACGCGTGCATCTCATCGCGGGCGGCTACGACAAGAAAGTGAGCCTGCGCGACCTGGGCGAACTCGCCCATCAAGTCGCCGGGGTCTACGCGATTGGCGCAACCGCACCGATCATCGTGCAGGAGAGCGCCGGCAAAGCCAAGGACTGCGGCGACCTCGCGCGCGCATTCGTCGAAGTCAAACAACGTGTCAAGCCCGGTGATGTCGTCCTCCTGAGCCCCGGCTGCGCCAGCTGGGGCCAGTTCGACAACTTCGAACAACGCGGCGAGCAGTTCAAGCAACTGGTGGAAGGAGTCGAATGATGACTACGCCCGTTCGCACATATCAACAGTTCCATCGCACCGCGCTCGTTGCGATCAGCACCGCAGTACTGCTGCTGCCGTCGTGTGCTCGCAAGACTGTCGCGCCGAAGCCAACGCCAGCCATAGCAACTGACAACGCGCCCGCTGCGCCGACTCCACAGCCTCGCGACTCCACGCCCACGCCAACCCCCACACCACCTGCTCCACCGCCTGCACCCGTCGCGCCACCACCAGCCGTGTTCCGCGAAACCTTCCCCGGTCTCCGCGTTGACATCGCAAGTAAAACGATCGAGTTTGACGCCGAGGTGCCCATCAACGCTCAAGACGAACGCGTGTACCTCGAAGTGCTCGTCTGCACTCCCAACTCGCGTGAGCACGAGACGCTCGTCGTCACCAAAGTCAAGCCGTCGCACATTCACGCCACGCTGCTGCTCATGGGGCTGAAGGAAGGCACGCCGCCCCGTTGGGACTTTGACGGCACCAATCTCACTGCTGTTGCCCCCACCGGCCCGCGTGTCGAAGTCTTCCTGCGCGAAGCCGGCCAGCCCGCTTCCGCCAACAGATCCATCGCCGAGTTTGTCACGAGCATCGCGAACGACAAATCGCTCGCGACCCACATTCGCGCCGGCGCCGCCTCACCCGACCACATGGTCTTCGCCGGCTCGCGATTCGTCGAGAACATCTACGCCGCCGACATGGACGGCACCGTCGTGGGTCTCACCGCGTTCGGCAGCGAGACCATCGCCTGGACCGGCATGTACCACCCCGACACCGACCGCATGACTCCAGAGTGGATCGCCGACGGCGATAAGCTGCCGAAGTTTCGCACGAAGATGATCGTCACGATCACCGCGCGCGAATGAACACGCATACTTCGCTCCCATCCCAACAAAGAAAAACCGGCTGCACTCGCAGCCGGTTTTCACTATCTCGTCTCTGGGTCTGTGTTGAATCAGAACACCAGACACATCCACGCTCAGTTATCCTGCGACAGAATGATGAGCGAATACGGCCCGATGCCAATGTTGCCGTTGAAGCCCATGCCGTCTTTCGCGCCGCTGAACGCCGTGGTATCGTAGCTGTTGGTATTCGCGAAGTCGCTGCTGTAGCCGTTCCAGTCGCTGTTGAAGCGGACGCGCCATGTGCCCGCACGCGGGAAGCCCAGGTTGTAGCTGCTGTAGCTCGCGTTGCCGAAGTTCGCGATGATGATCACGTCGTCTTTCGCTCCGCCGTTCTGCCAACGGTGGTACCCGATGACCTTGTTCGTGTTGTTGATGTGATGCACGTTGATGTTGTTGCCACGCAAGCCGCGCGTGGTGTCAAACCAGTTGCGACGCAGCCGGATCAGATCGCGATACATCGTCTGAATGCCCGCGTACGTGGTCGCCTTGGTCCAATCGACAGGGTCGGTATCCGCAAAGAACCCGTCTTCCAGCACTTCCTGACCTTGGAAGATCATCGGAATGCCTGGCGACGTCATGACGAGACCCGCGCCCAGCGTGCTGCGCTTCTTGCTTGCCCAGCTACCCGCGTTGCCCGGCCAGATCTCTTCCGGCACGCGGCTCTTGCCGTTGGCCACTTCGTCATGGCTCTCGGTATAGATCACGCGCTGCGTCGCGCTGCCGTTGTAGTACGCACTGATGGCATCACGCACGCTGAACATGTTGCGGTTGCTGTCGGTGCCCGTGATAATCGCGTCGCGAATGGGGTGCACGAACCGCGCGTCCCACTGGCTGTCAAAGCCAGCGCCGCCCGCGCCCGTGGTCTTGGTCAGCCACTCGTTGTTCTGCAGATCTTCCGCGATCGACAGCTTCCAACCCTGGCTCGCGTCGATCTCGTTGTTGCAATACTGCATCAGGCTCCAGCCATCGGGGATATCGCTGCCCGTGCCGTTGTTGGTGTTGCGAATGTTCACCGTCGAGTCCCAGCGCAGGCCGTCCACGCGGAACTCCTGCAGCCAGCTCATGATGTTGTCGCGGATGAACGTGCGCACTTCGCCGCGCCCGTAGTCAGGCCGCGTGTCGCCCCAGGGAGTGCTGCTGCGGAAATCCTGATAGAAGTAAATCCCACCCTTGTTGTTCTGCTGCCAGCCGTCAAACTGCCACAACTCAAGATCGCTGGGCCCGTAGTGGTTGTGCACCACATCCTGAATGACTGCCAGCCCGCGCGCATGGGCTTCGTTGATAAAGCGCTTGTACTCGTTGAGCCCGCCGTAGATGCTCTCAACGCTGTACGGGTCCGCCGGGTTGTAACCCCACGAGAAGTCACCGGCAAATTCATTGATGGGCAGCACCTGCACCGCATTCGCGCCCAGCGCCTGCACTTGGTCCAGCCGTGCAATCGCGCTGTTGAAGTTTCCAGGCGTCCCGCCGGGCGAATCGTTGAAGGTCCCGACGTGCATCTGATAGATCACCGTCTCATTCCAAGGCGGCGTCGTAAACGTCGGGCTCTTCGCGCGCCCCGTCACGCTCACATCATCAATCGCGATGCCGTCGCTGCTGAGCGGCGAGTTGTCATACTGCTGCCAGCGAATGCGGAACGTCGCACCGGGCGTGATCCCTGCTGTCGCCGCTGCCGCAGACAGATCAACCGTCTGCGTGACAAACGACGCACCGATCGCAGGGAAACTCTGCACCTTGGTCCACGTGGTGCCGTTGCCCGAGATGTAGATGCCGTCCTGCGTGTGCGTTTCATCGCCCACGTTGCGAATCTTGTACGTCAGGCTCAACTTGCTGTGGTTGCTCGCATTGATCGTCAACGTCAGCTGGCTCGTGGCATATGTGCTGCTCGCGCTGCTGTCAAACGCCACCCCGCGCGTGCCCGCGGCTTTGTACGTGGTTGACGTCTGCACCCGCCACGTGCTCGTGCCGCTAGTCGCCCAGCCCGCACCCAGCGCGCTGCCGCTCTCGAAGCCGTCGCTGAACAGTGTCACCGTCGGTCCATACACCGACCAGTCAAACGTGTCGCCGCGAATGATCGAGTTGCCCACGCTGTTGACGACTTCGCGCCCGCGCGGGTCCTTCTTCCAAATCGTGTTCGCGCCGTTCACCAGCACAAACTTGTACTGCTGCCCTTCCGTCGCGCCCGGCACGTCGACCGACCAGTTGCCGCCGGCTTCCGCATACAGCGGGTTGGCCGTCGCGCTAAACGAGTTGAACGTGCCTGCCACGCGCACCGCGCTCGCATTGGGTGCCCACACGCGGAACGTCACGCCGCCGCTGTACGGAACCGCGCCCATGCCGGGCCGCGTGGATGCCTGAGCCCACAGACTGCCCGCGCACGTCATCAGCACGAGTGCGGAAACCGCCAAACGCTTCGCCACGAGAAAACGAGTCATGCGTACACCTCCAGAAGTGAGAGATGCACACCAACATAAACGCATGACCGTGTGTCACGCAAGCACGTTCGCGATAATTCCGGACGTTTTCCACAGCACGCACAGCGAATTCTGGTGTACGCGATACACCAATACTTCCCGCAGTGCAGTGAGAAAATTCACAATGCGCAGCTCAACGCCGACGACGCGCGGCAAGTGCGCCTGCGAGACCCAGCACACACAACGCGCCCGGCGTCGGCACGAGTGTGCCCGTTGCGTAGGTGTTCGCAGTGCCTTGGAAACCAATGCCGATGTCGGCAAGCGTCAGGTTCAGCAGCACATTCGCCGGGTCGCTGGTCGTGGGCAAGGCCAGCGGAAACTCGGGCAGAGCCTGACCGGGCTGCGCCGACTGCGAGAAATCGATCGGCGTGACACCTGAAATAATCGCGCTGTTGCCGTTCAGCGTCAGCGAACCTTGCAGTGCAAAAGGCAGCGGCGCCTGCCCGGGCAGCGTGAACTCGTTGCCCAGCACATTCACCGCGAACTCGACATTGACGAGCGGCGCGACGATGAAGTCGTAGGTGTTGGGGCCCGTCTGTGTGAGCGTGCCCAGCCCCGCGCCCACCTGCGTCATGTTGAACGCCGAGATCGTCGCGTTGCCGATAGGCAGACTGATGGGCAATCCTGGGTAGAGGAACGTGGGGTTACGCGTGCGGAAGGTCTCGGTGCTGAGATTGAGGTTGACGGGGAGGCTTGCCGAGCCATTGCCAAGAAAGTTGGCCGAGTAGCCCGACATCGAGATCGTGCCGCCCACCGTGTCGATGTTCATCTGGAAGCTGCCGGTGGTGTCCGTGTTGATCGGCCCCGACAAACTCACGCCCAGGTTGTTCACGTTCACTGCGACGTTCTCCGTCGCGCCAAACGCACCGAAGAGGCCCGGCTTGGTGCGCGTGCCGGTTGGATTCGTGTCGACGTTGTAGTTGCCGATCAGCGTCCCGCTCGCGCTCAGCGAGTTGTTCGCTGTCACGCTCAGGCCGCTCTGGGCCGGCACGTAGTTGAACGAATACTGCCCCGAAACATCGGCCCGCGCCACACCGGCGCACATGACAACCGACGCAACCGCGACGCTACCCAAAGTCTTCCCACGCATGATCGGACCTCTCCCACGAAGAAATAGGACATCCACAGGCCGGTGCCTGTCGCCGCTCCCAACATGCCACCGGAACCGCGAATTGCAACCAAAGTTGCGAGAAATGCCGCTCAAAGCCGCGAACGATGGAACCTGAGCATGGATGCCACATTCATCTTCGCGGGCGGCGGCACGGGCGGACACATCTTCCCCGCGCTCGCTATCGCCCAGCGCGTCATCGCCGCCAATCCTGCCGCTTCGTGTCATTTTCTCGTCAGTCAGCGGCCGCTGGACTCGCAGATCATGAGCGGCACCACCCTCGCAGATCGCC
>DATGWV010000425.1:0-2441 GCA_035299305.1 Phycisphaerales bacterium
CAGGGTGTCGCGGCACGGCTGCCATTGCCTGGGCTGGTGGACGAAGTGCGATTCGTCCCAGAGCGGGCGCGAGTGGATCAGTTGATTGAGTTGTTCCGCGCAACCAACAGCGACGCGGCGCTCGTTGTAAACGAAACCGGCGAGCTTGTTGGGTTTGTGCAGGTAGACAACGTCGTCAACGAACTCGTGAAGTTCGCGGCGGTGAGCGACGAGACGCCTCGCCAGCAGGTGCGCATGGTCGGGCTGGGCGAGTGGGAAGTACCGGGGCGTTTGTCGGTCCATCACTGGGAAGAATTCTTCGAACCGATGGAAGGCACGCGGCGCGAGGGCGTGAGCACGGTGGCGGGGCTTGTCCTCACGCGGCTGGGGCGTGTGCCGCGTGTGGGAGATAGCGTGACGATCGGCAACGTGCGACTGGTGGTTGATGCAATGCGCGGACGCAACATCGAGCGCGTGCGCGTGTCGATCACGGAACTCGATGCAGTCAGCAAGGAGGCTGCATCATGAGCACGTGGGAGTTCTTGGTATGGTGGTCGCTGATCGTCCTCACGTTTGTGGGTTCGTTCCTGTGCTCGGGGCTGGAAATCGGCAGCTATTCGCTCAATCGCGTGCGGCTGGACCTCAAGGCATCGCGCTCCAACGCGGGCGACAACGTCCGCGTGCTGCGCAAAGAACTCGAGCATCCGGGCCGGCTGCTCGCCACGCTGCTCATCAGCAACAACATCGTCAACGCCGTCGCGGCCGAAGCGACAACGAATATTCTCAACGGCACAGGCAAAGCTGCATGGATGATTGCGATCATCAACACGGTGGTGCTGGGGCCGCTGCTGTTTGTGCTGGGTGACGCCCTGCCCAAGGAGCTCTTCCGTGTCGAAGCCGATCGACTCATGCCGGTTTTCGCTCGCGCGTTGCGACTGGTGCGCTGGCTGCTGACTTGGACAGGCGTGCTTCCGCTGGTGCAGTGGTTTGCGCATGTCGCGGAGCGGCTGCTGAAGCTGCCGCAGGACTCGGCGAGCGACGCGCGGCAACGCATTGCGAACCTGCTGAAAGAAGGCGCAGGATCGGGCGTGTTGAGTGACGCGCAGGTCACGATGCTTGATCGTGCGCTGCTCTTTCGGAATCTCACGGCGGGCGATGAGATGACGGCGTGGGAAAAGGTGTTTGTCGTTCCCGCGAGCGCGGAACGCGCGCGCGTGTTCGATCTGGTCGCGGGCAAAGAGCACGCGTATTTCCCAGCGGTGGATCGCAGCGGGAAGGTGGTGGGGGTCGTGCGGCACCTGGACTTGTACACGCAGTCGCGAAAGAGTCTGGCTGAACTGATTCAGCCCGTGCCGCGTATTGGCATCAAGACGCCCGCGCGAGAAGCGCTGGCGACGCTGCGCCTCAAGAAGTCGCGAGTGGCGATTGTTGAAGATGCCGCAGGGCGGCCGATTGGATTGGTCACGGCGAAGGACTTGGTCGCGCCGCTAACCGGCGAACTGCAAGGTTTGTAAACGGGCGGGCATGTGCGAAAGGAGCAGGCGATGCGATTCAATCGACGCGGCGGACAGGGCGGCTGGCTGGTGATTGTCATCGCGGCGATTCTCGCGCTGGTCGTTGTCGCGTTCGTGCGCTCTCGCAACGCTGAGAAGCATGTGACGCTCGTGGGCTTCGATCCAATCATCAAGGTGGAAGACGCGCTCGCCGCAGGCAAGCAGGCCCAAAAGCCCACGCTGCTCTACTTCACGGCGAGCTGGTGCCCGCCCTGCAAAGAAATGAAGAAGAACGTACTGCCGCAGGATGCAGTCGCGACCACGGTCCGCGACAACTTCGTCGGCGTGTACATCGATATTGATGCCCGGCCCAGCGACGCAAACCAGTTTGGCATTTCGGGCGTGCCGACGTTCATCATCATGAACAAAGACGGCCAGGAAATCGCACGCATGACCGGCGGCATGCGGGAGCGAGAGTTTCTGGAGTTCTTGACGGCACGCTAAAGCAACGTGTGCAATGGCACCACTCTCATCCTGTGGTGCTCCACAGTCGAGCCCGATTGAGCGCGCAGAATAGACGGAACACGCGAAGTTCCTCGACTGGCTCAACGAGTCTCGATAACGACACCGCTCAGGCGGCCTTTTTCGACCCCTCTTCGACAACGTCGTAATCGGCGTATTCGAGCGTGGTTGCCTTCAGCTTGCGAATCTGCTGGTTGCGCAGCTCGTTGACGCGAACGCGCAGGTCGTGGACTTTGTGATGGTTGTTGATGGAACTGGCCATGCAGTGCAGCACGCCCAGCACTCCCATGCCCGCCAGCACGCTCAGCACCACCCAGGCTTTGTCGACAAGACCTTCCATACGTCCGGCTTCCTGAGGCGAAACTTGTGCGCTTCCAGCGAGCACTTTCGCCAATGTTGACATCGGCCCATGAAGCGCCTCGTCCTGTCGCTTCCGTTCCTGCTGCT
>DATGWV010000426.1:0-2494 GCA_035299305.1 Phycisphaerales bacterium
GACTGTAAATCTGCTGACTTACGTCTTCGGGGGTTCGAATCCCTCCTCGCCCATTCCCGTTTTCTGCGTATTCCCGCATGAAAACACAAGTTCTCGAATAACAAGCCCTTCGCGTGCGGAGGGCTTGTTCGTTTGTGGGCCAGTTCGTGTCGATTCGGGGCCATAGTGCGCTGCAATTTGCACCGCGTTTTCGCCCGTGCTGGCAGCCGGTGAAACCGCTGTGGGGCCGGGCTTAGCAAGGGCCTTCTGCTAGTCGGCATCCGTCACCGTCCAGTAGTGATTCATCGCGACTCCCTGCGTGTGCCCAGCCCACGCCTCTGCAACGTGTCCGGGAGACTCGTTCGCGAGTTCGGTTGCTTGGCGGGCGCGAAGGACTTGCCAGACTTTCACCCGCGGCGTGACACCACATCTCGCGATGAGCCGGAGCAGGGACGTTCGCAGATTCACCTTTGGGTCACGAGTCCGCAAGATGAGGTACTCCGCGCTCGACGCTCCGAGGCTTCAGAGGTGCTCGGACGGACTTCGGGACACCTGCCTCGCAAACCGCCGTTTGAGCCGAGCCAACCGCGTGGGGAGGTCGCTCTGCGTTGAGATGGCATGGTCTCGCCGGCCTTCGCTCGAGGGCAAGTTTGGAAATTCTGTCACCTTGCCCCAAGGTTCTTGCGCGCGCTTGTCGCGGGATGAGGGGACAGGAAGTGATCAACCTTATAGGAGAGAGACAATGGCGCAGGTGCGTACGGCAGTGGTCGGCATTGGCAGGCGTGAGCGGGCAGGCCTCATTCGCGGGCTCATCGTGGCGGCGGGCATGTGTGTGCCGGCAGCCCAGTCGATTGCGCAGATCTACACATCCCCACCCGCGGCGCGTGGGGCCGATGGTCAGACTATTGAGTTTCTTGTGCCGGTGGCGATTACCGACGGGCTCGACCTAAGTGGGCAAGACGGGGCGGATGGGCACGGAGGCTTGTACTACCTGACGCCCAACAATGAAGTCCTCAGTTCAGCGCAGCCGGGGGGCAATGGGGGCGATGGAGGTAGCCTCATCCTCGCGGCGGGCGGCTTGATTTCCCTGAACGCCAGTGCATACGTCGATCTTTCCGGCGGTACGGGGGGGCAGGGTGGAACGGCTATGTACGCCTTTCCATGGCCACCTCGATCCGATGACATCGCGCCAGACGGGGTGGGTGGCCGAGGTGGGGACCTGATTCTCGGTGGCCCCTCGACGCTGAACCTCGCGGGGTCGGCGACGATCAATGCGAGCGGGGGAGGAGCAGCGAGCCTGCCGTACGACTTGAGCACCAACGGTGTGGGTGGCTTCTTCTACGCCGACGCGTTGAACAGCACCCTTCGCGACAATTCTCGTCTGGTTGGCTTCAGCACGATGCGTCTGCGGGGAGCCTCGCAGATGACCGTCAGGGACAACGCCCGCCTGACCATGCAGGGACGCCGATTGCAGGGTGGGGGACGCTCCGTGATGCGCGTCGATGAAGGCAGCACGCTTCGCGTCCAGGGCGGGGAAGTCGAGGTGACCTCGTTCGAACTTGATGGGTCCATCTTGCGGATCGCCGGCGGACGGTTCTCGACCAGCGGCGAGGCGAACGACGCGAACACGGCGAGTTTCTCCGCGCGAGCGTCGTATGTAGAAGTCACAGATGGTCAGCTGGAGTTTGAACCTGAGTCGATCCGCACGTTCAGCGAAGACACGATCATGCGAGTGACCGGAGGTGAGATGATTTTTGCGAGCTCGCGCGGCTTGGAGGTGCCGACCATCTTTGATGACAGCAAACTTGAGATGTACGGCGGGCGGTGGGCGGGAGCCATGCAGCCCGTGAGGGCGACGAACGGAGCGGAGGTCAATCTGCTTGGCGGCGTCGTCGAGTTGTCTCAAAATTCCTACCTCCAGCGTCGAGTGGATACTGCCTACACCGCTGATGACAGCATCATCCGCATCGGTCAGAACAACGCGGGCCCCGACATCACACTTGCATTGCGGCCCGAGGATCCGGCGATTCAACTTCGCAGCAGCACCCTCGACTACAACGCGGGAAGGCTCGATCTGCGCGGCATGATTCGGCTGAGCCAGAACTCGACCTTCCGTGTGCACGCGGGGAACTTTGAGACGGGCTATGTCTCGGGCGGGCTTGACTGGCAGTCGGGCTCCGTGATCATCACCAATTCGTACGCAGAACTCGGGAGTGTGTCGGCGCTGGGCCGATTGCTGGGCGGTGACAACACCGTCATCAGCACGGGGCAAACGCTGACCGCAACAAGCGGTGTGGGGATTCGTCAGACTGCGCTGCTTGTCGAGAATGGCGGCTCGTTTGGTGCGGGCACGCTCGTGGGCCTGGGAACAGGCGCGTTCGGCAACGCTGCCGCGTTCTCTATCGAGACATCGAGCGGCAGTGCCGTGAAGATCGACAACAACCTGATGACGGCGTCACTATCAGCCAGCGCAACGACGCCCGGCGTCATCCGCGGCGACATGAATCTGGCGGGC
>DATGWV010000427.1:0-17676 GCA_035299305.1 Phycisphaerales bacterium
ATGGCGAGGCGCGGCTGGTGGTGCGCGAGCTGACGCATGATGCGTTTAAGGGCGTGGATGTCGCGCTCTTCTGTGCCAGCAGCGATGTTGCGAAGCTGTACGCGCATGATGCGCTGGCGGCGGGGGCGCTCGTGGTGGACAACAGCAGCGCGTTTCGGGCGGATGCGCGGGTGCCGCTGGTGGTACCTGAGATCAATGCGCAAGCGATCGGACAATCGCGGTTGATTGCGAATCCCAACTGCTCGACGATCATCATGCTGCTTGCGTTGCAGCCGCTGCATGAGCGGTTTGGCGTGACGCGTGTGACGGTGGCGACGTATCAGGCGGTAAGCGGGGCGGGCGCGAGTGCGATGGAGGAACTGCGCGAGCAAGCGGGACAGGTGCTTGCGGGACATGCGGCCAAGCCCAAGGTGTTTCGCGAGCAGACAGCGTTCAACGTGTTCAGTCACAACAGCAGCGTGAGCCTGGAGACGGGACTGAACGGCGAAGAAGCGAAGATGATCAGCGAGAGTCGCAAGATCTGGAGCTTGCCGGAGCTGGCGGTCAGTCCGACGTGCGTGCGTGTGCCGGTGTTTCGGGCGCACACGCAGGCGATTTGCGTGGAACTGGGCGTGCCGACGACGATTGAGGCGGTGCGCGCGGCGTATGCGCATGCCGAGGGTGTGCGCGTGATTGATGATCGCGCGGCGAATGAGTTTCCGACTCCCTTGAAGGCGAGCGGGCGGGATGAGATTCTGGTTGGTCGGCTGCGCGAGGATCCGGGTGAGCGTGCGGTGAACGGCGCGGTGAAGCGGTTCTGCCTCTTGGTGGCTGGAGATCAGCTGCGCAAGGGCGCGGCGCTGAATGCGATTCAGATTGCCGATGTCGTGGCAAAATTGAAGCGGGAGGCAGCGTGAGGAAGTGTGCCCCACGCGGAGCGTGGGGGTACCCGATTTGATCAGGCGAAGGCTTTGATGAGGGCTTCGGCGGCTATGTGTGCGCCGTTGTCTTGCGCGATCTTGGGCGCGAGCGTTTGTGCGTTGCGCGCGAAGGACGCATCTTCGAGCAGGCGGCGGAGGCGTTCGACGAGGCGGTCGGGTTGGACGCTGGCGTGGCGCAGGCGCAGGCCGACGCCCAATCGCTTCACGCGCGCTGCGTTGTCGAATTGGTCGTGGCTCATCGGTGTGACGAGGACGGGGCGACCGGCGCGGAGGCCTTGGGCGGTTGTGCCGATGCCGCCATGGTGGACGATGGCGGCGCACTGTGGGAAGACTTGTGAGTAGGGGGCGTAGTTGAAGCTCTGCACGTTGGGAGGGAGCGTGCGCGGGGCGTATTCGGGCTTGGCAGTGAGCAGCAGGCCGCGGCGGTTGAGGCGGGTGCAAGCTTGAGCGGCGGCTTCATAGAAGTTGCCGGCGACGTGCACGGCGGCGGTGCCGAGCGAGAAGAGGATGGGCGGCTCGCCGGATTGCAGGAAGTTCTGCAGTCGCTCTTGTTCGGCGTCGTGGGCGCGGACGCGATCAAACCATGGGAAGCCGCAGATGATGCCGGTGGGCGGGTCGCCTGGAACTGAATCGCGGAAGTGGCGCGACCACATGGCGAGGTTGACATCGCCGCCCTGACAGAGATGGAAGAAGTGATTGCGCTGGGCGCGGAGGCCCATGTCGCGACGGATGCGGTTGAGGGGACCGTCGACGAGGAAGCGGAAGACGAGTTTGCCGAGGGCGATCTGGAGGCGGGCCATCCAGATGGGCGGGTTGTCTTTTTCCCAGGAGTTGAAGATGGGGCGATCGAGGGGATTCATCCAGCCCACGGGCGCGAGGTTGGTGCAGGCGTAAGGGATGTTGAGTTTTTCGCAGACAGTGGGTGCGCCCAGTGAGAGGGGGTGCATGACCATCGCGTTGGGCTTGACGCGCTGGGCGATTTCGAGGAGTTGCTGCGTGGCACCGGGGATGGCGGGCATGATGAGCCGGCGCATGAGCTTGAGCGAGCCCATGCGTTCGTCCATCGCGCCGGGGGTCTGGGCGGCCTGGGCGAGGTCGGTGTGTTCGCCCAGTGGTTCGAAGGGCAGGCCTTCGCCGCGGATGAGTTTTTCGTAGTAGGGGTTGGTGGCGATGATGCCTTGGTGGCCGCGTCGCGCGAGTTCGTGCGCGATGGCTATATAAGGATGGATGTCGCCGTGGGAGCCCACGGGGAGCATGAGCAGGCGCATGGGCGGGGAGGGTAGGGGAGGAGGGGGGAACCGAGAACGGAGAACGGAGAGCGGAGAGCAGGTGAGCAGGTGAGCAGGTGAGCAGGTGATTGTGGGGGACTGAATAGGGGAGGATGAAGTGGGCTGTTCTCGGTTCTCCTCTCTCCGTTCTCTGTTCTCCGTTCTCTACCATCCTCCATGGCACTGCTATCTGTCAACATCGACCATGTGGCCACGCTGCGGCAGGCGCGGTATCGCAAGAGTGGCTCGTATGGGGAGCCGGACATTGCCCGGGCGGTACAAGAGGTTGAGTTGGGCGGGGCGCACGGGGTGACGGTGCACTTGCGCGAGGATCGGCGGCATGTGATTGATCGCGATGTGCGGGTGGTGCGCGAGTTGTGCCGGGTGAAGTTCAACTTGGAGATGGCGGCGACGGATGAGATGATCGCGATTGCGCGGGAGATCGGGCCGCACAGCGCGATGTTGGTGCCGGAGGGTCGCAATGAGGTGACGACGGAGGGCGGACTGGATGTGGCGGGGCAACTGGAGCGCATGCGCGAGGTGGTGCAGCGGCTGCGTGATGGCGGGGCACAGGTGAGCGCGTTCATTGATGCGGAGGAGCGGCAGATTGATGCGTGCCTGCATGCGGGGTTTGATGTGTGCGAGGTGCACACGGGGCCGTTTGCCGAGGTGTTTGCGGCGAGTGGCGGAGATTTTCGCGAGCCGATGCTGCGCGAGGCGCTGGCGAAGGTGATGCGCGCGGGATCTGCGATCGTGGAGCGCGGGATGCGGTTCAATGCGGGGCATGCGCTGAACTATCATAATGTGAGCGCGATTGCGGCGCTGCCTGGCGTGGTTGAGTTGCACATCGGGCACGCGATTGTGAGCCGGAGCGTGTTTAGTGGCTTGCGCGAAGCGACGCGGGAGATGCTCGCGGCGATGCGCGAGCCGGTGAGCGCTGAAGTAGCCGAAGTGCTGGGCGAGGACCGGGTGTGAGCGGTGCGGGCGGGGTGGTGGTGCGATACGGTTGCGGCATGAGCGTGATTGCGCACTATCAGAAGATGCTGGGGTACGAAACGTGGGCGAACGAGCGGACGATTGCGTCGCTGGAGACGATTCCGGCGGGGCAGCGAACCGGCGAGAAGTACGCGCGGGCGTGCGGACTGGTGCCGCACAACTTGATTGCGCGAAAGACGTGGCTGCTGCGGATTCGCGCGACGCCGCATGACAATCCGAAGGATTGGTTTCCCGCGCTGGATGCGGCGCAGACGCGCGCGATGGCGGCGGAAGTGGACGGGCTGTGGCGCGAGTATCTGGGTTCGCTGCGCGAGAGTGATTTGAGCAACGAACTGCGCTACACGGCGAGTGACGGGACCAAGTACGTGAGTCTCGTGAGCGATGTGCTGATCCATGTGTTCAATCACAGCACGTATCACCGCGGGCAGGTTGCGCGGATTGTGCATGAACTGGGCGGGCAGCGGGCGAGCACGGATCACATCGCGTTTACGCGGCGGCAGGGGTGAGGCGGTGGGTGCATGATGAGCGGCGTGATTGATCAGGAGGTGGTGCTGCGCGACGGGCGACGCGTGCGCGTGCGCGAGGCGGAGGCCCGCGATGGCGCAGGGGTGGTGCTGCTCATGCGGAGCGTGGCGGCGGAGCGCGGGTTTACTTTGTTTGAGCCGGAAGAGATGGATGCGAAGGCGCCGGGCATTGCCAGGCGCGTTGGTGTGCGCGATGAAGATGACTTGCGATTGATCGCGCGGTGCGGCAAAGGAGATGAGGATGTCATTGCGGATTTGACGCTGGGGACGCATGGATTTCGGCGCATTGCGCACGTGGCGAAGATGGGGATGGAGATTCGGCGCGATTTCCGGGGGGTGGGATTGGGCGATGCGATGCTGGGGATGGCCTTGGCCTGGGCGCGGGCGCATGCGCGGATTGCGCGCGTGGAGCTACAGGTGGTGGCGGAGAATGCGCCGGCGATTGCGCTGTATCGCAAGCATGGATTTGTGGAAGAAGGACGGCGGCGCAAGTACATGCTCATCAACGGGCGATATGTTGACGATGTGGTGATGGGGATGTTTGTCAAGGACATCTGACGCATCTTTCGCGAAGATGTTGCGCGGTGGGGTGAGAGTCTTCATGGACGCGCGCGGCGATTTTGTGTAGCGATTCCGACGGCTTTTGCTATGATGAAGTTGTGTCATCTCGGCAGACGCACAATTTCAGTTCGCTCGCGCAGGCATATGCCGCGCTGGATGCGCGATTGAATGTGGAGACATCGCGGCAGCATGCGGGCGATGTGGAGGGCTTGAAGAAGGCGTTTCAGCTTGATCGCATGCGTGCGCTGATGGGCGCGCTGGACAATCCGCAGGAGAGTCTGGCGTGCATTCATGTCGCAGGCAGCAAGGGCAAGGGCAGCGTGTGCCACATGACGGCGAGCATGCTGCAGGGGTGCGGGTATGCAGTGGGGATGTACACGAGTCCGCATTTGATTGAACTGCGCGAGCGGGTGCAGATTGGCGGGCAGTGGATCAGCGGGGATGAGTTTGCGAGTCTGCTGGGTCGCGTGATGACGGCGGCGGACGGGCTGCCCGCCACGCTCGGCGTGTGTACGCACTTTGAGATCGTGACGGCGCTGGCGCTGCTGCACTTTGCGGAGCAGGCGGTGGACTTCGCGGTGATTGAGACGGGGATGGGCGGGCTACTGGACGCGACGAATGTCGTCACGCCGCGCGTGAGCGCGATCACGGTGATTCAGGGTGAGCACAAGCAGTTTCTGGGCTCCACACTGGAGGAAATCGCGGCGCACAAGGCGGGAATCATCAAGGCGAATGTGCCGGCGGTGGTACTGCCGCAAGTGAATGAGCGCGTGAGTGAAGTGTTCCGCACGACGGCGGAGGGCGTCAACGCGCCGTTCACGGTTGTCGGCGTGGGGAATGATTTTTCGCTGCGGCTGGAGGCGAGCCCGGAGCTTGGGGCGCATTACCGCGTGAACTTCAAGGGGCAGGCGCTGGCGCTCGAGCATGTGATTGTGCCGCTGAAGGGCGAGCATCAGGCTCTCAACTGCGGGCTGGTGCTTTCCATCGCGGATGAGCTGGTGCGGCAGGGATATGACCTTGCGCCCGAGCGCGTGACGGCGGGGTTGGCGGCGACGCCTTGCGCGGGGCGGCTGGAACTGGTGCATGGGTCGCCTCGCATCGTGGTGGATGGCGCGCACAACCCGGAGAGTGTGCGCGAGACGATCAAGGCTCTGCGGCAGCACATGAAGTATGACGCGCTGTGGGTGGTGTTTGGCTGCGCGATGGACAAGGAAGTTGACGGCATGCTCGCGGCGATGGCGAGCGGGGCGGACAAAGTCATCTTCACGCGGGCGGCGGGCAATGCGCGGGCGGCGGAGCCTCGGCAACTGAGCAAGCGGTACTTTGAGATGGTGAGCAAACCCGTGCTGGTGGAAGAGAGCGTGCGCGATGCGCTCAACCATGCGGCGCGGATGGTACAGACGCAGGATTTGATCCTGGTCACGGGGTCATTTGCGGTCGCGGGCGAAGCCAAGCGGCTGCTGGAAGAGAAGCGGCGGTCGGTGGAAGTGAAATCGATTGATGCGAAGGGCTCGCCTGTGCGCGGGGCGATTCGTGCGTCAATGGGTGCGAGCGGACGCGGCGGAAATCAGCCGCCGGGTTGAGGGCTTATACTCGCGTCGTGAAGTTCTCGCAACGTCAACAGATGAGGCTGGTGGTGCCTCGCTCGCTGCTTACGCGGGTGAGCAAGGGGTAGCCGCGCGCGAACTGGTGATGTGACGTCAGCAGGCTCCGCTCGGCGGGGCCTTATTTGTTTTGGTGGCAGAGTGGCGGAGTGATGGTGGTTGGTCTTTTGGGAATCCTTCTATGTCGAACGATGTGCCGCAGTTTCGGTATGACGCTGGGTTTGCGAACCGCATGGAGCCGGCGTGGCAGGCGCGGTGGGCGGAGAGCAAGGCGTATGAGACGCCCAACCCGGGCGCGAGCGGCTTTGATCTCAGCAAGCCGCGGTTTTACTGCCTGGACATGTTTCCGTATCCGAGCGGCGCGGGGCTGCACATCGGGCACCCGGAGGGGTACACGGCGACGGACATCATCTGTCGGTACAAGCGCATGACGGGGCACAACGTGCTGCACCCGATGGGCTGGGACGCGTTTGGATTGCCTGCGGAGCAGTACGCGATTCAGACGGGCGTGCATCCGGCGATCACGACGCGCAAGGCGATTGACAACTTCCGCCGGCAGTTACAGCGGTTTGGATTTTCGTACGACTGGTCGCGCGAGTTCGGGACGATTGATGATGGGTATTACAAGTGGACGCAGTGGATCTTCTTGAAGCTGTATGGGGCGTGGTTTGATGGCGAGGCGAGCAAGGCGCGGCCGATCAGTGAGTTGGTGGATGCGTTCGCGCGTGGGGTGCGCGCGGTGCGGTTCAATCCGCGCGCGGACGAGGTGAGCGAGGCCGAGCGGGCTCGCGTGTTTGGTGCGTGGAGCAGCGTGGACGCGGCGACGCAGCGGCGGATCGTCGACAGCTATCGCCTCGCGTATCGCAGCGAGACGACGGTCAACTGGTGTCCGAAGCTCGGCACGGTGCTGGCGAATGACGAAGTGATCGACGGCAAGAGCGAACGAGGCGGATTTCCCGTGCTGCGCAAGCCGATGAAGCAGTGGATGTTCCGCATCACGGCGTATGCCGATCGGTTGATTGATCAACTGGAGGAACTGGACTGGCCCAGCAGCACGAAGGCGATGCAGCGGGAGTGGATTGGGCGGAGTGAGGGGGCGGAGATTGAGTTTCGGCTGGTCGTCGAGACGAAATCGTCGGCTGTTGATGTGCAGAAGCCGCTGAAGGTGTTCACGACGCGGCCCGACACGCTGTTTGGCGCGACGTACATGGTGGTTGCGCCCGAGCACGAACTGTGCAGCGCGATCATCAACACGCCTGGCAGCGCGGATGATGCGACGCGCGCGAAGCTGGCGGAGTATGTGAAGTGGGCGCGCAACCGCAGCGATGTGGAGCGGCAGGAGAGCAAAGAGAAGACGGGCGCGTTCACAGGTGTCTACGCGATCAACCCGGCGACGGGCAAGCAGATTCCGGTGTGGACGGCGGACTATGTGATGATGGGGTACGGCACGGGCGCGATCATGGCGGTGCCGGCGCATGATGAGCGGGACTGGGAGTTTGCGGAGAAGTTTGGGTTGCAGATCGTGCAGGTGGTTGCCGCGAACGACCAAGCAGGTAAGTCGTCGGACAAGTGCTTCAGTGGTGACGGAGTCGCGATCAACTCTGCAAGCAGCGACGTTTCTCTGAACGGTCTCCCCACTGCCGAGGCCAAGCAGAAAATCAACTTGTGGCTGGAGAGCAAGCAGATCGGCAAGCGCCGCGTCAACTACAAGCTGCGCGATTGGACGTTCTCTCGCCAACGCTACTGGGGCGAGCCCTTCCCGATTGTGTATGACGCAGCGGGGAATGCGTATCCGGTGGGAGAGAAGACGCTGCCGGTGAAGTTGCCGGAATTGGCGGATTATGCGCCGGTGGAGAGTGATGATCCGCAGCCGCTCTTGGCGAAGGCGAAGGAATGGATGCACACGACGGCAGGCGAGGCGGGCGTTGATCCGTCGTTGCTGGCACCGAACACGCCTGTGACCCGCGAGACCAACACGATGCCTGGCAGTGCGGGCAGCAGTTGGTATGCGATTCGGTATTGTGATCCGCGGAACGCGAACGAGATGGTCGGTCGCGAGGCGGAACAATACTGGATGGGCGGATCGGCGCAGGGCGTTGATCTCTATCTGGGCGGCAGCGAGCACGCGGTGGGGCACTTGCTGTACTCGCGTTTCTGGCAGAATGCGCTGCATGATCTGGGCGTCGTGTCGTGCAAGGAGCCGTTCCGCAAGCTGTTCCATCAGGGGCTCATCACGAGCTTTGCGTATCAGCGCAGCGACAAGAGCATTGTGCCGGTGGATGAAGTGAAGGAAGTGAGTGAGGGCGAGTACGTTGAGATCGCAACGGGCGCGAAGGTGACGCCCATCATCACGAAGATGAGCAAGCGGTACAAGAACGTGATCAATCCCGATGACGTGATCGCGGAGTTTGGCGCAGACACGTGCCGGCTGTATGAAATGTACATGGGGCCGCTCGATGCGAGCAAGCCTTGGAATCCGCGGGATATCAGCGGGTGCTATCGGTTCTTGCAGCGGGCGTGGCGGTTGTGTGTGAATGAGCAGACGGGCGAACTCAAAGCGACGAGCGAAGTGTCGACTGCGCTGGAGAAGCAACTGCATCGACTCATCGCAAAGGTGGGCGGCGACATCGAGCGCCTGGCGTTCAACACGGCCATCGCGGCGATGATGGAGTTTGTGAATGCGGCGACCGGTGCGGACAAGGGACAAGGCAGTCTGACGCGCGATCAAGTCGCGCGGTTTGCGCAGGTGCTGGCTCCGTTTGTGCCGCACTTTGCGGAGGAGCTGTGGTCACGCGTTGCAAGTGGCAGCGTGGTGACACAAACGTGGCCTGCGGTGGATGCCAAGATGCTCGTTGATGATGAGATCGAGGTGCCGGTGAGTGTGAATGGGAAGGTGAAGACGCGCATCATGGTGCCGGCGGCGGTGGCAAAGGAGGCCAAGGGCCTCGAGTCATTCGCGATGGCGCATGCGGAGGTTGTGGCGACGATTGCAGGCAAGCCGGTGAAGAAGGTGATTGCGGTGCCCGGCAAGATGGTGAATGTGGTGGTGTGAGAGGGAGAACGGAGAGCAGAGAACAGGGGAGGCGTGCGGCGTTTGTGAGGACACATTGAGAAAGGGGTGTTGTGTCCTACCCTGCGGGACACGAAAGGATCTTTATGCGCATTGTTTCCGCTCTCGTTCTCGTCGCCGGCCTCGCCACGTGTGCGTATGCCCAAGACGGCACCGCCACGCAACCCGCCGATGCCGCCAAGACGGCTGAAGCTGCCAAGCAGGCTGCTGATGCCGCGGCGGAGAAGGCCAAACAGGACGCCGCCGCCGCTGCGAAGGCTGCGGAGTTCGCTCAACAGGAACTCGCCAAAGTGAAGAAAGCCATTCCCGTTCCGGACAACGCCCCCGTCGCCACCAGCACGGTTGAGGGCATCCTCATCGAAGAACTGAAGCTGGGCGAAGGCTACGAAGTGAAGCCGGGCGGCGCGGTTGTCGCGCTGTATCACGGCACGCTGAAGGCCGACCCGACCAAGGTCTTTGACAGCGCGTTTGAGCGTGGCGAACCGATCGCGTTCCCGCTCTCGGGCGTGATCGAAGGCTGGCAGAAGGGTGTGCCGGGCATGAAGATCGGCGGCGTGCGTCGTCTGACCATTCCGGCGGCGATGGCGTACGGCGCCAACAGCCCCAGCCCTGATATCCCCGCCAACAGCGATCTGGTCTTCGTGATTCAGCTCGTCGATGCGGTGCAGTCGACCGACACGGTTGTCGGCACGGGCGATGTGGTCGCGGGGCAGTGCGTGCCGGTGACCAACTACGTGATCAAGGACGGCGAAGGCAAGGTTGTGGGGCAGAACCCCGCGGGCCAGCCCTACGTGTGGTTCCCGGGTGAGTTTGAAGGTCTGACGGCGGGCCTTGAAGGCATGAAGGTCGGCGGCAAGCGCACGATCAAGGTGCCCAAGGGCTTCAACGAAGCCATGCCGGGCGTTGAACTCAACCGCCCGACCGGCGTCGATCTGACGATCGAAGTTGAACTGATCGCGAACCGCAACCTGCCGCAGAACCCGCGCGGTCGTCGGTAAGTGATTGAATGATGCAACTGAAAACGCCGACGCGAGTGCGTCGGCGTTTTTCGTTCTTGTGCGTGTTGGTTAGGGCTTGAGCGGGATGCGCGTTGTCGCGACATTCACGCCGATAGCGTGGAGCACGGCGTCGTTGCCATCGCGAAGGATGCGAATCTTGTTGACGGCGTTGCCGAACTCGGCGCGTTGCCAGGTTGCGCCGCCGTCGGTGGTCGCGAAGCCGCCCGGCATGGCACCGACGAAGCCGCGTTGGTCATCGATGAAGGCGATGCCGAACTGGCGGACTTTGGCGTCGTCGACGAGGGGGAGTTCGTTCCAGGTCTTGCCGCCATCAGTGGTTTTCGCGACGAAGCGCTGCGACGCGGCGGGGTCGGGGTTGTAGGACTGAATGGTGACGTAGCCCGTGTCACGCGAGGGGAAGGACATTTTCCATGTGAGCTCGAAGGGACGTGCACCGACGTAGGCATCGCGCCAGGTTTGGCCGCCATCGTCGGTGGCGATGATGAGGGCTTTGCTTTCTTCGACATTGTCGCTGGTGGCGCTGGCGATGAAGCCATGCTTGTCGTCGAAGAAGTGCACGTCGAAAGCCATCTTCGCGGAGTCGGGCAGTTTGATCTGCTGCCAGGTTGCGCCAAGATCGTCGGAGACGATCATCGCGGCGGGGCCACCGACGCGGCCCACGGCGACGAGGCGGGTTTTCTCGGCGAGATTGCCGGCGTTGATGAACTTGTACTTGACGACTTCGATCGCGCAGAGACCGACGATCTTGGGGCCTTCGATGCTGGTGACGGGTTCCCATGTTGTGCCGCCGTCGGTGGTTTTGTAAAGCGGCGTTTCGTCGGTGACGTTGGGGAAGTACCCCGGGCCGATGTTGCCGGCGAAGCCAAGTTTGTCATCGACGAAGGCGATGCAGCGGAAGTAGGTGCCGGGCTTGTGGAGCTGCGTGTTCCATGTTGCGCCCGCGTCAGTGGTCTTGAAGATTTTGCCCGCGCCGTTCGCGTACCAGCCGACCTGCGGCGACACGAAGAAGACGTCGTCTTGCTTGCCCGGATAGCGCTCGGTGATGAACGTGGTCCACTTGATGTCGGACGCGGGGAGCGCGGCGCGGCCCAGTGCGGCGGGTGCGGGCGCGGGCTTTTCGCCTTGCACAAGCGCGTTGGCGGGCTGGGCGTCTTTGCGGCGCATCACGACACGCTGCACGGTGCTGGGTGTCCAGCCTTTGACTTCAGGCACGTTGTCTTTGCCGCCCGTGGTCACGCTTTGGTCGGCGCGATAGCTGACGAGTTCGCAGACGATGCGTTCATCGGCGGTGCCGCCGCCGAGCAGTTCGTAACTTGCGTCGATGCGCGAGCCCATGACTTCAAACTGCGAGCGCAGGACGTTGCCCATCCAGCGCTGAGGCAGCACAATGCCGTTGCGCTCGTCGATCTCGTAGAGGCCTGCAGCGGCGTCTTTCACGATGAGCGCGTACGGACGCTCCTGGCGACCGGCCTGGCCGTCGTAGATGATTTTCCAGTCCCATGTGTTCGCCTCGGTCGTGGGCGCGATGACGAGCTCCATGGAGAACTTGCCGAAGTCGGCGCCGATGACTTCGACGTCGCCTTTCCAAGAACCGGCCCACGACTGCGGAAAACCAGCGTTTGCGGCGGCCTTTGCGGACTGGGCTGTTGTTGCTTGGGGCTGAGCGAGTACTCCGCCCGCACCAAGGGCGAGCATGACACAAGACACGACCAATACGTGACGCATACGGACTCCTTGGCAAGACAATTCGCGCGGTGGTGCATCGCGTTACTGCGTTGGGTATGTCGAGAGCAGGTTTAGCGCAGCCGCCGCGACACTACAATGCAGTTGCCCATGACACAAGCTGCCGCCGTGCCCACGCCGATCACACATACTGCTGAACCCGCTGCGGAGTCGGGCTTTTTCTCGGCGAAGGGCGAGCTGTATGGAGCGATCACGGCCGGGGTGTTACTGCTGATTGGGTTCATTCTGCACACGGTGATGAAGCTGGGGTGGGCCGAAGGATTTGTGTGGGCGAGTCTGGCGCTGGGCATGGTGTACGGCGCGCGGGCGGCGTGGGGTGCACTGCGCGAGGGGAAGTTTGACATCGATGTGCTGATGGTGGTGGGGGCGGGGCTGGCCGCACTCATCGGACATCCTGAAGAAGGCGCGCTGCTGTTGTTTCTGTTCACGCTGGCGGGCGCGCTGGAAGAACTTGCGATGCAGCGAACGCTGCGCGAAGTGAATGCGCTGCACAAGCTGATGCCCAAGGGAGCAATGGCGCTGCGCGATGGCCAGTGGATCGAAACGACCGCCGAGAGCTTGCGTGTGGATGAGATGGTGCGCATCAGGCCGGGTGAGGCGGTGCCGGTGGATTGCGTTGTGACGGTCGGCTCGTCGACGATTGATCAATCGGCGATCACGGGTGAGAGCATGCCGCGTGATGTGGCGGTGGGTGATGAGCTGTTTGCGGGAACGATCAATGCGGACAACGTGCTGGAGGCGCGCGTGCTGCGGCCTGCGAGCGAGAGCGGCGTGCAGAAGATTCTGCGGCTGGTGACGCAAGCGCAGGAGCAGCGTGAGAACACGCAGCAGCTTATTGACAAGATCAGTCAGCCGTACAGCATCAGCGTGATGCTCGTCAGTCTCGCGGTGGCACTGGTGTGGTGGCTGGGGTTCAAGGTGCCGCTGCTGGGGAATGAGTCGCAGCCCGGCGCGCTGTACACGGCAATCACGCTGCTGATTGTCGCGTCGCCGTGTGCGCTCATCATCGCGACGCCCACCGCGACACTCGCGGCGATTGCGCGAGCGGCTCGCGGCGGGGTGCTGTTCAAGGGTGGGCAGGCACTTTCGCGGCTCGCCAATGTCGGAGCGATCTGCTTCGATAAGACAGGCACGTTGACGTATGGGCGGCCTCGGTTGTACGAAGTGCATCCGGTGGCGTGGAGTGATGGGGATGAACTGCTCGCACTCGCGGCAGGCCTGGAGCAGGACTCGACGCATCCGATTGCGCAGGCGATCATCGACGCGGCGAAGCAGCGCGGCGTCGTGCCCATCAAGCTGGATGCGATTGATCACGTGATCGCGAAAGGGCTCGAGGGCACGCACAACGGCATGAAGGTGCGACTCGGGCGATATTCGTTTGTGGAAGAGTTCATCCCCGTGTGCTTCCGCAATCGCACGCGCGAGGTGCTCGCGAAGATTCAAGGGCGCGGACACATCGCGGTGGTCATCGCTCGACATCAGATCAGCGATCCGCAGACGGGCGAGGCGGCGGTGCTCATCATGGCGGACGCCGTGCGACCGGGTGCAACCGAGCTTGTGCCCACGCTGCACGCGCTCGATGTGAAGCCGCTGCGGATGTTGACGGGTGACAACAAAGCGACGGCGCAGCGGGTGGCGGAGAGCCTCAAGCTTGATGCGTTTGACGCGGACTTGCTGCCCGAAGACAAGCTGCGCATCGTGGGCGAGATGGCCGACGCGGCGCATGCGCGCAAGCGCGGGCTGGCGATGATCGGTGACGGTGTGAACGATGCGCCCGCGCTGGCGCGGGCGGACCTGGGCATGGCGATCGGCACGATTGGCACGGCAGCGGCGCTTGAGAGCGCGGATGTCGTGCTGCTGACCGACAGCCTGCAGACGGTGCCCTGGGCAATTCGACTGGCCCGGCGAGCACGGCAGACGATCATCGTGAACCTTGTGCTCGCACTGTCCATCATCATCATCATGGCGATCGTGACGCTGATTGCCAGCCGGACGGAACACCCCGTGCCGCTGTCGATCGGGGTGCTGGCGCACGAGGGTGGGACGGTGTTGGTTGTGCTTAACTCTTTGCGACTACTGGCATTTAGGAAGCCAGAACAGTCCGAAAACCACGGGGAATGACGGGCCACCGTGAGGGGAACGCACAAGGGTGGGTAATAGACCGGTCATGACAAGAAAATCCGAATAGGTGGAATCCATGGCGAAATGCTGGCGAAATTCAGCAATAGCCTCGATTGCGATTTCTCGCCGTCAGGTGCTCTGGAGTTCGTCATGTTTTCGCAAACCACCGAGTATGCCCTTCGCGCCATGTCCTGCCTTGCTCTGGCCCCTGACCAGCTGGTGCCGACCACGACACTGGCCGCGATGACCAAGGTGCCGACCAACTACCTCGCGAAGGTGCTGCAGCAACTGGCGGCGGCGAACATGATCACGGGACGTCGCGGTGTGGGCGGCGGTTACCGGCTGGCTCGACCGGCCGACAGCATCACGCTGCTTGAAATCGTGAACACCGTGGGCACGCTGCAGCGCATCACGACATGCCCGCTCGGGCTGGCGAACCACGGCCCGAATCTATGCCCGCTGCACCGCACCATGGACAACGCCGCGGCGGCAGTCATCAAGATGTTCGACGGCGTGACGCTGAAGAACCTGATTGACCAGCCCAACAGCCTGAACAAGCCGCTGTGTGATGCGCGATTGACGCAGGACATCACGGTGCATGGAACGCTGCGCGTGCGCAATGGCGTGGCGGCGAACTGACGAGAAGCAGTACCGGAGTACTCAAGAGACGGAGTACCCGAGGAAAGGCACAGTTGTACTCTGAAGGAGTCGCGATTGCGACTTCTTTCTTCTTTTGGATCGTGCGGGGCGGCTGCACTTCGTCAGTTCGTCACTCCATCACTACTGTCGTGCATGCCCCGCTCCTGCACCGTTGGTTCGCTCACTGTTTCGTCCGCCGCTCCGCTCACGATCATCGCGGGGCCCTGTGTGCTGGAGTCGCTTGATCTTGGTCTGTCGATTGGGCGCGTGGTGCGCGACGCGTGCAGGCAGTACGGCTTGCAGTACGTCTTCAAGGCGAGCTACGACAAGGCGAATCGCTCGTCGATCACCAGTCCGCGCGGGCCGGGGCTGGAGCAGGGGCTGGCGTGGATCGCGCAGATTCGCGAAACGCTGGGCGTGCCGGCGACGACGGATATTCATGAGCCCGGACATGCGCTGCCTGCCGCGAAGGCGGTCGACCTGCTGCAGATTCCGGCGTTTTTGTGCCGACAGACGGACCTACTGGTGGCGGCGGGCACGGCGGCGAAACAGCACGGCAAGGCGGTCAACGTGAAGAAGGGGCAGTTTCTCGCGCCGCATGAAATGGCACAGCCGGTGAAGAAGCTCGTGCAGGCAGGGTGCACGAACATCATGCTCACTGAGCGCGGCACGACGTTTGGTTATGGACGGCTGGTGAATGACTTTCTGGGCCTGGGCGACATGATGGAGCTCAAATCCATCGCGCTGACGCCGCCTGCGGTGTGCTTTGATGCGACGCACAGCACGCAACTGCCCGGCGCTGGCGAACAAACCGGCGGTCGGCCTGAGCGTGCGCCGCTCTTGGCGAAGGCAGCAGTGGCGGCGGGCGTGGACGCGGTGTTTATTGAGTGCCACCCGACACCGAAGACGGCGCTGAGCGACGCGAGCACGATGCTGGAACTGGAAATGATGCCGAGATTGCTGGAGCAACTCGCGAAGATTCGAGCGGCAGTCAAGGCGTAAACGCGCGACGCGATGCTGGCGATTCCTCTTTTCATTCTGTTTGGCGTTCTCATCGCGATCGCCGCCGTGCGGTCTTCGAAGCGGCGCGAGGAGCGACGGGTGGCGCGGCAGGAATTTGTCGCGAGCAGTGGCATGCGTGAGGTGCCGTCGCGGGCGGAGCGGCGCGAGCGGTGGAACGAACTGGTGACGACGGACTACTTTGAGACCGGCGCGGATGGCGTGCGGTGGATGGCGATAGATGATGAGCAGTCGGGCCAGACGGTTGCCATCACGCTTGTTGAACATGCCTGGACGCACAGCGAGCCCGACGGCGGCGATGACACCTATGTCCACACGCTGGCATGCACGACGAGCGTGCGGGGGTTGCCGCTCATGCATGTGCGCGATCGCAGCATGCGAGCGCTGGGGGCGAAGGGCGATCCGGACATTTTTGCGAGCGGCGATGCCGCGCTGGATCAGCGGTGTGTGGTGCGCGCGATTGATCAGGCGAAGGCGCGGGCGATACTCACGCCGACGGTGCGGGCGTGGCTGACGAACATGCCGCACAAGTCGGGATGTTTGCTGAGTGATCGCGGGATCACGTTGTACACGCGCGGGCATTGCTCGCCTCGCGAGTTGGACGATTTAGCGCAACGTGTGCGCGAGTTGGTGCGCGTGATTGCGTCGGCTGGTGCGACCGGGTGAGGGCGATGCGGGTGGTGTAGAAACGACAACGCTCGCCGTGAATTTTCACACGCGAGCGCGGAGTAGCAATTCGCTGACTGTTGTCAGCACACATTCTGAAAGTGGGTGACACGCCTGTGAGGGGGGTCCGGCGTGCCACCCGAGGAGGGAGGCTGGGTAAACAGCGGTTGTAGTATCCGAGAAACCGGATGGGTTTGCAAGGGCAAAGCTGAAAAACGACAGCAATTACCGATAACCAGTGATCGAACTAGAGGAATCGTTGGTGGAAAACTCTGGCGGAGACCCATCGATTGGGTGGGTCAAACATCTCGCCTTATCGCGCTGACTGGCGGATCGTCGTCGCGATCGTTTGTAGGAGTTCGCTGAGGGTGAGGCCCGGATGCAGCGGGGCCAGGTCTGCTTCGACAAACTGATGGGGTTTCTTCTCTAGGTCGCGCTGCAAGCGGCGCTGGGCGGTGATGATGGTGGAGTGATTGCCGCGTCCCATGGCGCGGGCGATTTCGGGGAAGCTCTGCGTGGTGAGTTGGCGAGCGAGCACGGCGGCGACGGAGCGGGCGAAGACGACGCGCTTGTGGCGGCCGCGACCACCGAACTCGGCGGCATCGACGGCGAGGGCCTGGCAGACGTGATCGACGATGTGTGAAACGGGAATGGGCCGGCGCGGCATGGTGCTGCTGAGCGGGCTGGTGGAGGCGGGCTCGTCGATGCCCAGTGCGCGGCGGACGACGCCCGCGCTGACGCGACCGGTGTTGGCGCTGGTTTCATCGGGGAGCAGGCGGGCGATAGCTTCGATCTGATTGAGCAGGCCTTCGATCTCACGGACGCTGCCGCCGAAGCCGCCCAGGCTGCCAACGGCGCGCGAGCTGCGCACGGCGAGGAGTTCGATGGCATCGTTGTCGAGAACGATGCCTTTCTTGCGCGCGAGATGAGCGATGAGCTGGCGGCGCAGCGCGGGGTCAGGCGAATCGATCTTGACGACTGCGCCGCTCAGGAAGCGACTGATGAGTTTGTCGGAGACCTTCACGATCTCGCGCGGGTGTTCGTCGCTGGCGAGAATGACTCGCGCGCCCGCGAGGCCGATGGCGTCGAAGGTGTGAAGGAGTTCGGTCTGCGTCGCGTCTTTGTTGCTGAGGAAGTGGACGTCGTCGATGCAGAGGAGATCGACGCCTCGGTAGGTCTTGCGGAAGGCGTCAACCTTGTTGGCGCGGACGGCGGCGATGAACTCGTTGGTGAATTGCTCACCCGTGACGTAACGAATGACGCCACGCGGATTGCGCTGCTGGTAGAGTGAGCACGCACCTTGGAGCAAGTGGGTTTTTCCGAGGCCGCACGCGCCGTGGAGGAAAACGTGGGAGACAGGTTCGTCATCTTCGGCCATGCGCTTGACGGCGGTGTAGGCGACGCGATTGCTGGAGCCGACGAGAAAGTCGTCGAGCGAAGCGCGGAAGAGAGGCGCGCGGGGCTTGGTGCTTTGCGCGGTTGTGGTGGCGGGCTGGGAAGTAGTGAGGCCGCGGGGTGTGAAGAC
>DATGWV010000428.1:0-8951 GCA_035299305.1 Phycisphaerales bacterium
GCCGATCCCGGTGCGCCAGCCACGCTCGCTGCTCTGACAAAGCAGCCCAGGTCATCCCACGCACGCGGGTTATCGACAACCGGACAAATCCACTCAAAACCCCATGTCGCAATCGCGGCACACGACATCGCCGTGCGCAACGGCCATGACGTGAGCAAGTAGTCGAGGGCTCGCGCCCTCGAGTTCTTTGGGTTACTCCGCGTCTTCCCACGCCGCGCCTTCGGGCATGACGGCGCCGGTGACTTCGGCCCATTCAGCGGGCGTGAAGCAGTGGACGCCGCGGTCCATGGCGATGGCGCGGGCGTCGGCGAAGTGGCGCACTTTGAGTTTGCGATTGATGGCGCGGAGGTGATCGACCACGGTGTGGGTGCTGCGGTGCATGGCCTTGGCGATGGCCTGGCGACGCATGCCGCGTGAGAGGCAGTAGAGGACGCCAAGTTCCGTGGGCGTCATGGTGGTGAAGACGCCAAGGGCCGGCGTGGCGCAGAGCAGTTGTCCGGGCGTGCTGCGCGGCAGCGTCGGAGTCTGCATGATGACGAGCATCGCGGGCTGACCGAAGACGCTGGTTTCGACGTGGCGCACGATGGTGAAACATCGACAGTCGAGCCAGAACTGCCAGAAGCCCTGGCCGCTCTTGGCGGCGAGGAGGCGATCGATGTGATGCTTGCGCGCGGCGGCGGCGGCCTGCGGCATGATGTCAAAGAGCGTGCTGCCCGGCTTGGCGGGATGCGCAGGGTCGCACGCGCGGGCGAACGCTTCGTTGCACCACAGCAATCCGTACTGCATATCGTGCGCGGCCAGACGCATGCCGGGCATGCTTGCCAGCATCGCGATAGCCGACGCACCGATCGGCTGAGCTTCACCTGTTGCGAACGGACGTTCCTGCATGAGTGTTGTCACTGGCGTTCCTCGTCTCGCGATGTGAGTTTCCCGAGACTCACGAAAACGCGGGCATACAAAAGTTTATCGCACGATGGAGTGCGCCAGGGGAAACCATGTGACAAATTAGCACAAAGCAGGGGGAAATCACCAAATTCAGCAGATGCCGTTGTCCGCATTGATTGCGAGACGCAAGCTTTTACTTTGCCATCGCGCGCAGCGCTTGCATGTCTAATTCGAGCTTTTGGCCGACTTTCAACTCGATGCCGCCGGGATTGCTGCCGTCGATGTTGAGCGTGCCGCCTTTGAGCTCGATGGCGATGAGTGCGTCAAAACGACTTGAGTACTTCTTGAGTCGGTTCTCGTATCGCTCGTTGGTGCGCGTCATCGCGCTGAGTTCTTTTTCTTCTGCGGAGCGCGGGGCTTCGGGCTTCATGTTGTACATCGCCGTGATGCGGCCACCGGAGTCGACGTAGATGATGTCGATGGGAATGGGGCAGTCGCGCATGACGAATTGCATGAGCATGGGGCGCGAGAAGATGAAGATCATGCCGCCCGTGGGGGCGATGTCACGGCGACCAGAGAGACCGCCGAATCGTGATTCGTTGGTGATGGCTTTCTCGAGGCTGAAGGTTTTGCCGCCGAGTTTGACGTCCATGGTTTCGAGCGAGCCGATCGGATTTGCGGGCGCGGGCCACGCGGCGTCGTCGATGGCGGGCTGCGCAGGTTTGGTGTCGGCGGGTTTGGTATCTGCGGGCTTTGTGTCAGCAGGCTTTGTGTCTGTGGGCTTGGTTTCTGTCGGCTTGGTTTCAGACGGCTTAGTTTCTGAGGGCTTGGCGGGCGGCGTTGCGGGGGAACTTTGGCCACAGCTTGGCAGCGTGAGCAGCGCGGTCAGCAGTGTTGCGAGTGCGGTGTGCGTGTTCAGGTTTTCGCCAGCAGCCATGAGTCATCCTCCGCCGTGAATGTGATGGAACCCCGAGGAATCGTAGAGAGTCGCAGGGCATCGCGAAATTCGTTCACGCTCATTGATTGGCGGCGAGGAGTAATGCCGCACCAATGTGCGACGAGACCGATGACGCGCTCGGCTGTCACGCCGCGTTCGCGGTAGATGTCCAGGCGCGTATCGCCGTGTCGTTTGGCGAGGCGGCGGCCATCGCTGCCGCGCACGAGGGGGAGGTGGGCGTATGTCGGCGTGGTCGTGAAGCCCAGTGCGCGCGAGAGGAGCAATTGCCTGCCGGTGCTTTCGATGAGGTCGTCGCCGCGCATGATGTGGGTGATGCCCTGTGCGGCGTCATCGACGACGACGGCGAGTTGATAGGCGGGCTGGCCGGGTACGGCGGCGTCGCGGCGCGTCCAGATGATGAAGTCACCGATGGTGCGCGCGGGGTGCGTGACTTGCGGCCCGGCGAAGTCGTCGTGGAAGGCGATAGGGTCGGGCGGCGTTGCGAAGCGCCAGGCGGGCGCGTCGTCGCGGAAGTCGCGCGGCCATGTGGCGGGGCGCAGTGACGCGGGGAAGACGAGTTCGTGCGAGCCTTCGTTGGGAGCGCTTTGCGGGCTGGCGAGTTCTTCGAGTTGCTTGCGTGTGCGGGCGTCGGGAAAGGCGTGGCCGTCGCGCACGAGTTTGGTCATCGCGTCGCGGTGGCGCGGCAGGTCGTGGGATTGAGTGATGGGGCCTTGGTCCCAGTCCATGCCCAGCCAGGCGAGGAGATCAACGGTCAGGTCGAGGACACCGGGCTTGACGCGTGGAGTGTCCAAGTCCTCTACTCGCAGGACGATGCGCATGCCTTGCTGGCGGGCCCAGGCCCAGGTGACGAGGAAGGTGCGGGCGTTTCCGAGGTGGAGCGCGCCGGTGGGGCTGGGGGCGAGGCGCGTGGTGGGGGGAGGCGCGGGAGTTGAGGGAAGTGGGGCGGGCAACGGGCACAATGCTACAGTCGCTGAGGCTTCGATGGTTTTTGTGCCCGCGACCCATTCCGGTCGCGCGCCGTGGGAAAGTGATACGGCTCATGGAGAAGATGACCGTCGCGCAGGTCGAGACGCAGCTGAAGAAGGCGAAAGACTGGAACCTCGTGGGTGAGGCGATCCAGCGGACGTACCTGTTTCCGGACTTTGTCAGTTCCATGAAGTTCGTTGATCAGGTCGCGACGATCGCCGAGGCTGCGCAGCACCACCCGGACATTCTGATTCGCTACAGCAAGGTGACGCTGACGCTGGCAACGCACGATGCCAATGGCATTACGAGCAAGGATTTTGACCTTGCGGCGAAGTGTGATGAACTGGCGAAGAAGCTGGTGAAGAAGCCAGCGAAGGCGTGAAGCCCGAGAACACCTCGATCCTTTGCCGAGGTGGCATAGTCGTTCCATCAGAGCCCCAGTTCGGGCACGTTGCGTTGAAAGCAACGTGGCTTGTGGGGTATTCGTCCGATCCTCTCGCTGCGTCGCGATCGGGCGGCGATTCTGGATTGGGGCACGCATGGGACAGCACAACATCCTCGTCGCCACCTGCGAATCACGCTCTGAGGGCGATGGTGCGCTGCTGAGCAATCTGCTTGCGGCGTGGCCCGATGAAACTGCGCCGACGACGCAGCGCATGACGTTTGATCAGTTGCTGGCGCGGCTCATCGCGGGAGATGAGTCGCTGCGCACGCGTGCCGCGGCGAGTTTGCTGCTGGTGACGAATCGGCAGACGGTGGAAGCGATTGATCGCTGCGTGGATGAGCTTCGCACGGCGAACCTGCCTGCGGTGATTCTCGCGGATGATGCGGCGCGATGGAAGCCGCTGCAGCAGCAGGGTGTGATTGTGCAGCCGACTGATACGCCGGCGGGTGTGCTCGCGGCGATGCTGTATGCGCTGGCGGAGCGGCAGGAACTTGTGGATCAGATGTCGCGCGAGTTGTCGATCACGATGCGCGTGCAGGCGGGGGCGCGGGCGGAAGTGGAGCGGATGCACGAGGAGTTGCATCTGGCGGCGGGCGTGCAGCATGAATTCACGGCGGGATCACTGCCTGTTGTTGAGCAGCTTGAGATGGGCGTGGTGTATCGGCCCGTGAATGCGGTGTCGGGTGATATCTATCACGTGCGGCAGATGCCAGATGGGCGGGTCGCGTTCTTCATCGCGGATGCGGTGGGGCATGGCGTGCCGGCGGCGCTGCTGACGATGGTGCTGACGAACAGTTTGTTGAGTGCTGATCGCGATGAGGGCGAGATTTCGCCATCGCATGTGCTTGAACGACTGAATCGGCGGCTGCTGGATAGCAGTTTGCACACGGGGCGATTTGCGACGGCGGTGTATGGCATCGTCGATCCGGTTTCGGGCGAAGCGCACATCGCGGGCGCGGGGCATCCTGCGCCGATTGTGATGAGTCCGCGCGGCGCCCATGAGGTGTTGACGGACGGGCCGCTGCTGGGTGTGTTCAGCGATGCGGAGTTTCCGACGACGCGCGTGAAGCTGTGTCCGGGCGAGACGCTGGTGCTGTACACCGATGGACTGGAAGCTGCGTTCCCGGTAGAGAAGGAACTGCGGGCGACACGACTGGAGCAGGGGAAGCACGCGTTCGCGCATGTTGATCACTTGGAGTCACTCTTCAAGCGGCTGGCGGCGCATGATCCTTCGGCGGTGCTGACGCAGCTTGAGTACATGCTGGATGAGCAGTGCGGCAGTCTGCATCAGGCGGATGACATCACGACGCTGGCGATTCGCATGCGCTGTCAGACGGATCAGCGTCGCGAGATCAAGCTGCTGGCGGCGTGAGCTTGATTCTCTTGATTCGCAATGAAAAACGCCGCGTGGTGACGCGGCGTTTGTTGTTCGCATGCGGTGTAATGGTCACTGCGGCTTGGCGGGCTCGGTGGTGACGGGCGCGGCGGGGGCGACCGGCTGGGCAGTCGCGGGCGGCGCGACGGGCGCGTCGATGTTGACGTTGGCCACGCCGAACTGATCGATGAGCGTTTGCGTGAGGTCGTCCGCCGCGGGGCTGGCGATGACGTTGCGGGCCAGAATTTCTTGGATCGTGCCGGCGACGCCTCGGCTGCGGAAGGTGACTTCGCCCGTGCGGGTCTGCACGACGTGCGAGTAGCCGCGGTCGGTGCCGAGCTTGGCGGCGGCTTCGGTGACGAGGCGGTAGGCTTCGGCGATTTGCTGGGCGTTGAAGGCGTCCTGTTCGGCAACGGCCTTTTGCTCTTCGGCTTGCAGGTTGTCGCTGAGCTGGGTGTATTGCTGAGCCAACGCGCGGAGTTCCGGGCTGTCTTGCGCCAGGCCTTGGGCCCGCTGCTCAAGGTTCGCGATGCTCTCGCGCATGACTTTGAGAGCCGCGTTCTTGTCTTCGGTCAGCTTGTCGCGGGCGGGCTTGTAGCGGTCGCTGAGGACGAGGCGCTCGACGACGGCGAGGGTGTCGACGGTTGCGATTCGCTGTGAGGCGGCGGGGGACGTCACTTGTGCGATGGCGCGAGGCGATGAAAGCTGCGTCGCGATAAACCCGCCAGTCATGGCCGCAACGGCGAAAACGGCGAGAGAGGTCTTGGTGAACGGTCGCGTCTGCATGAGGTGCTCCGGAGGAAGACGCAGGTTAGCACCGAGAACACGCACGGAGTGTTCACGCGACTTGGGGAGCAAACGGCGCGGATTCAGAAAAGTCGGATGCTCTCACAAAAAAGTTGAGGGTAGTGACCAAAGCAGGCGGCGGCAGCATCCGATTTCCAGTGAAACCACCGGCAAAGAGGTGAGTCTTCAGTGGTTATCAGGGAGTAGGAAGATGCAGTTCACGATCGCGAAGAAACTGGGTATCGGGTTTGGTTCGACCATCCTCATGTTGGCCGCCATCGGTGGGATGGGGCTGTATGCAGGGAACAAGGCTTCGGAAGCGAAGACGCAACTGGCGGAAATGGCCGACGCGATTCGCACGGGGGGCGAGCTTGACGCGAGCATGCGTCAACTGCGGGTGTTCGCGAACAAGTTTGAGTCTCACCCTACGCAAGACGGCGCGGCGCAGTTTGCAAAGCTGATGGGGCGCGTTGACGAACTGAAGGACAAGCTCTCGTCGCAGAGCGGCAACCCCAAGGTGCAGGAACTGCTCAAGGATGTGAACGAAACCTCGCACACGTATGAGAAGGCCGCGGATGTTCTGATCGCGTCGACCCTGACGAAGGTGGATGTGTTCTACAAGCAATGCGGCCCGACGGGCGAGGCATTGGAATCGCAACTTCGCGAGCTTGCAAACACGCTGCATGAAAGCGGGGACGCGAAGAACGCGGAGCGGGCGTATGAGGCGTTGGCAAACGGCAACCTCGCGCGACTTGGCGTCGCCCGTTTTCTCGTCACCAATGACGCGAAGGAGTTCGCGAAGGCCACGACCGGCACGGAAGCCGTGCGGAGCAACCTCGGTCTGGTCATCAAAGAAACCCAAAGCGACGAACTGCGTGAAATGGCTGAAACCGCGCTTGAAACGATGAACTCGTACGCCGACATCGGCACGGCGGTGCAGGAGTTGCAGGCCAAAGTGGTCGCGAATCGTCATGATGCGCTTGATCCCGCCGGGGAGCATCTGGGCGTTCTTTCAGCCGATCTTTCCAAGGCCATGCTTGAAGAGACTGAATCGGTGAAGACGACGGCTGATGCGACGGTCAACCGCGCGATGCTGCTCACCAAGGTCATCGGGATCGTCGGGCTCGTGCTTGGCGTGCTGACGGCCTATGTCATCGCTCGCGCAATCAACAATCCCGTCAAGGCGCTTGTGAACGTGATGCAGAGAGCGGAGCAGAATGCCGACCTCACGCTGCGTGCGGACGACTCTCGTCAGGACGAACTGGGACAGGTCGCGGGGACGTTCAACTCGTTCATGGAGAAGTTCCAGGAGATTCTGACGCAGGTCCGCGCTCGCGCGCAGGAAGTGGCCGCAGCGTCGACCGAGATCGCGGCGAGCAGCGAAGAAATGGCGCGTGGCATGGAGCAGCAGGCTGACCAGGTGACGCAGATCAGCAGCGCGGTGCAGGAGATGTCCGCGAGCGTGGTGGAAGTCGGCAGCAAGTCGGCGACCGCACGCGACCGAGCGGACGCAAGCGGGCAGAGCGCCACGCGAGGCGGACAGGTCGTGGCCGAGACGGTTGCGGGCATGCAGTCCATCAACGAAGCCGTGAGCGCGAGCAGCGCGAGCGTGACGGAATTGGGCAAGCGCGGCGAGCAGATCGGCGAGATCATCAAGGTGATCAATGACATTGCTGATCAGACGAACCTGCTCGCGCTCAACGCCGCGATTGAGGCGGCCCGCGCGGGCGAGCATGGTCGTGGGTTCGCGGTCGTGGCGGATGAAGTTCGCAAGCTTGCCGAGCGCACGCAGAAGGCGACGGAGGAAGTTGGCGAGAGCATTCGCGCGATTCAGGATGAGACGCGGCGTGCGGTGGATCGCATGGGCAGCGGCACCAAGCAGGTTGAAACCGGCGTGCAGAAGGCCCAGGCCGCTGGTGAGAGCCTGAACATGATCGTGAGCAACGTGAAGGAAGTTGCTTTGATGATTCAGAACATCGCGGCGGCTGCGGAGCAGCAGGGGAGCGCGAGTGAGCAGATCAGCCGCAGTCTGGAGAACATCAACAGTGTCACTCGCGAGGCGACGAGCGGCGCGGCGCAGGCGGCTCAGGCCAGCAGCGAACTGAGCACCAAGGCCGAGCAGTTGCGTGAACTGGTGTCGCGCTTCAAGCTGTCGGAAGGGACTGCGTCCACGACGACGGAGACCAAGCCGGCGGCGTTGAAGCGGGCGGCGGGGGAGATGAAGCACAAGGTCGCTGCGTGACCGGGTGCGACATCAGAAAATGACGAGTGAAAGCTCGTGATGAAAAGCAACAAGCCCGCGAGGAGACTCGCGGGCTTGTTTGTTTTGGTGTGAGCGTGATTGATTACTGCGCGGGGGGCGGTGTTGGCGCGGTCTCCGACGGTTGCGTGGACGTTTGCGGTGACTGTGATTGGTTCGCGGGCTCGGCCCAGCCGCCGCCCAGGGCGCGGTAGAGCGAGACAACGGCGGTAGTCACTTCGGCTTCGCTGAGCACGACCTGGTCTTCGGCGTCGAACAACTGGCGCTGGCTTTCGAGGACGTTGAGGAAGTCGCCCACGCCGCTGCGGTAGCGTTCGTCGGCGAGAGCGACGGCGCGCTTGTTGGCGTTGACGGCATCGATGAGAGCTTGATTGCGAGCTTGCTCGTTGCTGAGACGCACGAGGGCGTTTTCGACGTCCTCAAGGCTGGTGAGGATCGCTTGTTCGTAGGCGATGACGGCTTGCTTCTCGCGCTCGCTGGCGGCGTCGATCAGGCGGCGGATGCGGCCTGCATCGAAGATGTTCCAGCGCACCGCCGGGCCGAAGCCCCAGGTGCGGCTGCTGGCGTCGAAGAGATCATCGGCCTGTTCGCTTTGAAAACCGAAGTCGCCTGTGAGGCTGAAGCGCGGGAAGAGGTCGGCCGTTGCGACGCCGATGCGTGCGCTGGCGGCGGCGATGCGGCGCTCGGCACGGCGAATGTCGGGGCGACGACGGAGCAGATCGCTGGGAATGCCGACGGCGATGTTGCCGGAGGCTTTGGGGATGTCGGCCTTGGGTGCGAGCTCGGCGGCGAGCGCGGAAGGGCTTTGGCCCAGCAGCACGCTCAAGCGATGCATCGCGGAGCGTTCGGCGGTGAAGAGCGGTGGCTTTTGGCTGCGGCGCGTCGCGAGGAGAGCTTGAGCTTGTGCGACTTCGAGTTCTGCGGCGAGGCCAGCTTCGAGGCGTGAGCGCGTGAGGTCGACGGTTTCGCCTTGGGTAGTGATGGCGTTGTCGCTCACGAGTTGGCGCTGCTGAGCGGCGCGGAGCTGGATGTAGTTGGTCGCGACTTCGGCGACGATGGAGACGAGGATCGCTTGCTTGTCTTCGGCGCTTGCATCGACATCGGCGCGAGCGGCTTCGATGTCGCGTCGCACGCCGCCCCAGAGGTCGAGTTCCCAGCTTGCTTCGAGCCCGGTGCGGAAGGTGTTGCGGGTGCCGGCGAAGCCCGGCTGGCCCGTGTTGTCGCTGTTGCGGCGGCGTTCCGCGCTGCCGGTCGCGTCGAGCGAGGGGTAGAGCCC
>DATGWV010000429.1:0-2710 GCA_035299305.1 Phycisphaerales bacterium
CACCACATTGGCCACGCGCTCAGCGTGCGCTCGTGGTGCCACGCGAAGCACCCGCCGAGGCGGCAGCATTAACGAAGTTTCGGGCTGCTCCACAACCCATGCGTCATCGTCGCCGTTCACGCCGCGCAGTTGTGTCCCAACGCTCAACACCTGCCCACTGTGCATCACATGGCGCGTGATCCCGCGCAGAAACGAAGCGATGTCACTTGGCTGATGCTCGCTCGGCGAAAACACCGCTTCAACATCAGGCACATCGAGTTGGCCGTTACCCACGGTGTCGAGCAGGGCGAATTCGCTATCAATGTTGCAATACCGCAGGTTGCACCAAAGGTCCAACGGTTCCGTCTTTTGCTGTTCACACTCATCAAGCGTTGCACGGATGCCATCCATGCTCTGGAGCGTCTCGCCGTTTGGATTGAAGTAGCAAATCACACCGCGACACGCGCCGATCGTCAGCACTAATCGAGTCAGAAAGTTCAACTCATCCGTAGCACTGCGATCCTTCGGTGCAACTGGTGCATCAGGCCCGCTGCCGCCAACATAGGTCATTCGCACACGAATCACACCGGTGTGCCGTGCCGCCGCGTCGCTACCTTCCTGCCACATCCAACCGTAGTGACGAGCCCGGGCAAGTCCTTGTGGATACGTGAAAGGTCCGAACTGCCCAAGACTCCACGCGCCGAACAGAGTCAGATCCGACTTGGCATCCCCCATGCTGTCCGGCCACGACTGCGGCAACAAATCGATTCCCACCGTTCCGTTCGTTTCAGCACAATAGAGAATGATCAACGACGGCCCGCCAAAGTGCCATTCTTTCTGGCCAGTTGTTTGCCGCAGCACGACAAATTCACTACCTCGCAGCGACTCAAGAACTTCGTCTAGCGTTGTCGTGCCGTCCGTCAGCAGACACACCGTCTGGCAGAACAATCCCTTGGGCAAAAGTGAATCTCCTATAAATTCGACGAGCGGCCACGGTAGTCAGTCGCCAGCATTGTGTTCGAAAACGTAGCTTACACGCGAACGCCTCGCATCACACAACGTGTCGGTACGCAAGCGCTCGGCATCAAGTGTCATACATCCCGCTATCCCAAGGCTCGAAGAAAGCCATGTAGTTCCCAGGCTCCGCCTCGACCACCCAATTATCCTCGTCCGTCTCCGGAGCACGCGGCACAAGACCGAACGTCGTGCCGAAGCGCTCGACTGCAAACGGCGCGACCTCGATGCGTCCGAAGTGCACAGATCCCAAGCCCCGCAGCCATTCATCCATCAACGTACTTCGTCGCTGCCGATCCATCGTCGCTCGCGGCCCCAGATTTTCGATACGCGCTTCTAGCAGCTGGCCGCCCGCGCTGAAGAGATAGAGTGCAACAAACTCACATCCCGCCGAGTCGCCAATCGCGGGCTCGAAAGGCGTCGTGAGAAAGAACTGCCTTCCGTCTTGCAGCATGCCCACGAATTCGGCGTGATCGTCGTCATGATCGATGGCAATGAGTGGCGGCGGTCCAAATCGCATGTCAGTTCTCCATCACAACACGAGGTGCGCATCTGCGACTATCCGAGAATCATTGTTGTGCCACAAAGCCAACCCGCTCTATCTCGGCTCATTTGCTGCCGGCCACTCCCACCCACCCAACCGTCCGATGTAGTCTCCATGCAGACCCATGCCGCTCAATTCGAATGGCATAGGCTCGCCGCGAAACTTCAAGCCGACGTCGCGACACAGCAACCACCACGTGAGTTCGGCTAGAACATCGTGGATCGCCTCGATCCGCTCCTCGCGGAGCATCGCGGCCAGCAACTCGCGCTGTTCTTGAGTAAGCGACGCGACGAACGCATTGAACTTTTCACTGTCCACGGCATTCGAGTACTTCCCCGACTCACGCACGAGCCGCTCGGCCAAGCCGTTCGTGGTCTTGTCCACTAAGTGATCGATTATCGCCTTGTACGCGTCAATGGCGGTTTTTGGTTCAGGTCTCGTAGACACCGTATCGACTCCATGTGTAGGGCTCTGTGCCACTCACCGAAGCTTGTGGTAGCGATCATTCCACCATTTCACCAACTCCACATGCTGGTCAAGCGTCACCCAGATGACGTTGCTCTCATCAGCCGGGCTGCCACCAAACACAAGGGGCGTCGTGTACCACTTCAGCTTGCCGCGAAATCGCTCATCGGCGACAACGCGTCCGGCATCAATGTCGAGCTTCAGCGGTGCGATGTGATCTGCGCTGCACGGCATAGTCGGCAGGGTCCAATATCGCCCATCATCGCCCTTGACGATGAAGTCGTCCCATCCAAGCAGACCAGTGATCGTGTACCCGGGGAGATACTTGCCAATGTCGTATCGAGCGGACAACGCCGCTGCCTCTGTCGCATCGAAAAGCACCACATAATCGTTGCCGTGCCAGCCTTCGATCAAGGCTCACGCTCCCCTCATGAAACATGACGCTCGCATAAAACGAAATCAGGGTGACAGTACGCCAGTTGAACTTTTTCGCTCGTCCGTACGTGAATCGTCCGGTACCCTCCAAACCCTCCTTGGTGTCCTATTCGCGGTTCACTCGTCGGCCGCAGCAATGCCGGCGTGAGCCTCCTTCACTGCGCCCGCCGCATCGCGACACTCGCCCTCCTGCGGGTCGAACCAAACGCCGCCGCTGAACGACACCAAAGCCGCAGCCGCCGCCAGCACGCAGAGCATTTCGTCGAGATCTCC
>DATGWV010000430.1:0-3503 GCA_035299305.1 Phycisphaerales bacterium
CCCAACCCCGCCGCTAGTGCCGCCGCCCGTCCGTCCCCCCGGCACACACAAGTGGCTCATCGCCACCGCACCCGCCACCATCACATTCAGCGAGTCCATATCAGGCCGCATCGGAATCCGCACCCGCAGCCCCACGCGCTCCATTGCCGCCGCCGTCAATCCTGGCCCCTCCGCTCCCAAAAGCAACGCCGGTTTGGCGGGCGGTCGGATAGCCTGCAAGTCCGTCGCCCCCGCCGGCGTCAACGCCGCAATCGTGAACCCCGCCGCCGCGATCGCGTCCAGACTCCCCAGCCACTCCGCCTCGGCCACCTTCGCAAACGGCACATGCAGCACATGCCCAATGCTCACCCGAATCGCCTTGCGATAGAGCGGATCACAACACCCAGGTCCCAGCACAATCGCCGGCCGCTCACCCCCCAGCGCCGCCACATTCCGAAAAATCCCGCCCACATTGTCGTGGTTGTTCACGCCTTCCAAAATCGTCAAACTCGTCGCCGTCGCCAGCACGCTCGCCAGCGTCGGCTCCGCCAGCCGATGCCCCGCCGCCAGCACCCCGCGATGAAACGGAAACCCCACGATCTCATGCATGAGCTCGCGCGACACCGTGAACACCGGAAACGTCGGCTCCGCAGGCAGCGCACTCGCCAAAGTCTCCAGCGCCTGCGCCGTGCACAAAATCGAATGCACCGGAAACCGCGAGCTCAGCAGCGACCGCACCACCAGCTCACTCTCCGCGATAAACAGCGGATGCTCCCCCAAAAACTCCCGCGACCGCAGCTGCGCATCCTTCAAATTCGCATAAATCCCGGCCCGCGGATCATCACCAAGTTGACCAAGAGGTGTCACCATGATCCAGACCAATCCGCACCAACCACCCCGCCCCACGCGACCACACATCGCGCACCCCAACAAGATAGCGACCCCAATACGCCACCACCTCCCATCCAGCCGATACTCTCGCGTCCCCAAGCCCATGCCGTTCTTCGTTCCCTTTGTGCCTTCGCGGTGATTCCTCATGACCACCCCCCAGCATCTCGAAATCTGGCAAGCCATCGTCCTGGGCGTCGTCGAAGGCATCACCGAGTACCTCCCCGTCTCCAGCACGGGCCACCTCATCATCGCCAGCAGCCTTATGGGCCTCGACGCCCCCGCCGAGCGCAAAGCCGCCGTCGACGCCTTCAACGTCATCGTCCAGGGCGGCGCGATCCTCGCCGTGCTGGGCCTCTTCTGGCCCACCGTCCTCCGAATCCTCCGCGGCTTCCTGGGTCAAGACAACGCCGGCTTCGCCCTTGGCATCAACCTCATCATCGCCTTCATTCCCGCCGCCGTCGTCGGCTTCCTGCTCGACGACTGGATCGAATCCAAACTCTTCCACGCCGGCCCCGTCATCTTCGCCCTCTTCGCAGGCGGCATCTTCATGCTCTTCCTCGAGCAATGGCGCAAAGGCCGCTTTAGCATGCCCGTCCACCGCGCTCGCCTCACCGAAAGCGTCTTCGACATATCACCCACGCAGGCCCTCACCGTCGGCCTCTTCCAAATCATCGCCATGTGGCCCGGCACCAGCCGCAGCATGATGACCATCACGGGAGGCGTCGTCGCCGGACTCAAACCTAAGCCCGCCGCCGAATTCAGCTTCCTCTTGGGCGCCATGACTCTCACCGCCGCCAGCGCGTACAAACTCTTCAAAAACCTCTGGCACAGCCACCAAACCGGCGAGCCCAACATGTTTGAAGTGCTGGGTGTTCTCCCCGTCCTCGTCGGCATCCTCGTCGCCGCCGCCAGCGCCTTCCTCGCCGTCAAGTGGCTCGTCACCTTCCTCACCAAACACGGCCTCAGCATCTTCGGCTGGTACCGGATCCTCCTCGCCCTCGTCCTCCTCGCCCTCATGTGGACCGGCGTGGTGACGTTGAGATAAATCGATAAAGTGAAAATCGATAAAGCGAAAATGTTGGGCTTTCGGCCACTGCACGCGCCAACTCCACCGCCAACCATCCTCAACTCCAAAGATTTTCGCTTTATCGCTTCTCGCTTTATCGCTCTCCCATGCCGCAAACCGTCGCCTCCATCAAGGAACTCCTCGCCGCTCACGGCATGTCGCCCCTCAAAACCTTCGGGCAGAACTTTCTCATCGATCACAACATGCTCCGCAAGTTGATCGATGCCGCGAACGTCCAGCCGGGCGAAGTCGTCCTCGAAATCGGACCAGGCACCGGCGTCCTCACCGACGAACTCCTCGCGCGCAACTGCCGCGTCATCGCCTGCGAAATCGATCGCGGCATGTGCGCCATCCTCCGCGAACGCTTCGCGGCCAACCCCAACTTCACCCTCATCGAAGGCGACTGCCTCGACGGCAAGCACGCCATCGCCCCGCAAGTTGTCGCCGCCCTCGACAATCGCCCCTTCGTCCACATTGCCAATCTTCCCTACGGCGCAGCCACCCCCGTCATGTCGCTGCTCATGGCCCACTACCCCGCCTGCCGAGGCCTCTACGTCACCATCCAGCGCGAAGTCGGCGACCGCCTCGCCGCCAAACCCGCCACGAAGGAATTCGGCCCCCTCAGCGTCCTCGCGCAAGTCACCTGCGACGTCAACCTCATCGCCAAACTCCCGCCCAGTTGCTTCTGGCCCCAACCCGACGTCACCAGCATCATGCTCGCCCTCACGCGCCGCCCCGCGCCGCTTCACACAAATCCCGCCGGCCTCCTCGCCTTCTGCCACGCCCTCTTCGAGCAGCGCCGCAAACAACTCCAAGCCGTCCTCCGCACGCACGGCAAGTCCGTCCCCCCCAACGTCGATCCCCAAATCCGCGCCGAAGCCATGACCATCCCGCAGCTCATGTCCCTCTTCGACGCCGTCGGCCCCATCGAAAAGCCCGCGTAATCCAGCATACCTTGCGTGCGATGCGTCTCGCACACTCCATCTGTGCATCTCTCCTTCTCGCCGCCACTCTCACCGGCTGCGCCGCCTCCCCGCGCACCAACACCACCCCCGACGACTTCTCCTTCGGCATCGTCGTCCCCAGCGCACTCCGCGACGCCGATCTCGCGCCCGGCTGGATCGTCGTCGATCCCGATGGCGGCGTCCGCGAATTCGCGGGCGAGGTCACCCGCGACACGCGCCTCCCTCGTCGTGCCACCACCCTCTCGCGCGACAAACTCGACGCCCTCCACCAACAACTCGCCGATGCCAGCATCCTCAACTACGGCGCAGTGGGCGAACCCGTCGGCGACGCCTCCGCCGTCTTCAATCGCACCGGCATGGTCGGTGTCTGGTGGTCCGCCAACGGCCGCCGCCGCAGCATGCTCCTCTCGCCCGCCCTCAGCGAAGACGCCGCCGCCCTCGCCGTCATCGCGCAGGCTTACCGCGACGTCCGCACGCAAACCTGGGAGCCCACACCATGACCACCCCGTCCACCGGGGCGGCCCATGCTGCGAGCACCAGCGCAGTGGGGGACATCATCATCGGCATCGACCTGGGCACCACCAACAGCCTCGTCGCGGTGT
>DATGWV010000431.1:0-19188 GCA_035299305.1 Phycisphaerales bacterium
CTCCCGCCTCGCCGCCGGCGTGCAATCCGCCGACGCCGCTCTCGCGGACTACCAGTTCAGCGAATACGCCATGGGCTGCTACACGCTCTTGTGGAATGACTTCTGCGACTGGTACCTCGAAGGCATCAAGCCCACCGTCGCGAATTCGCCCCAGCAGCAGGCTGTGCTGGCGCACACGCTCGAATCCATCGTGCGATTGCTCCACCCGGTCATGCCCTTCGTGACGGAAACCATCTTCCAAAATCTCCGCCACATTCAGACCGCGCCGGTCGCAGGCATCACGCTCACGCCGCCCACCAAACTGGGCACGCTCTGCACCGCCGGCTGGCCGCAGGTCAGCGCGTCGCTGCGCGACGAAGCCGCCGAGCGCGACTTCGCCCGCGTGCAGTCGCTGGTCGCCCTCATCCGCGACATCCGCGCCAAGCACCAGGTCAAGCCCGCTCGCAAGATCACCCTGCACGTGCCCGCAAGCGTCTCGCTCACTGGCGTGGATGATCTCATCAAGACCTTCGCGAACATCGAGACCATCACGCAAACCGCCGCGCAAGGTGCAAGCGTGCCTTTCGCGTTCGAAGGCGCCGAACTCCGCGTCAGCAGTCTCATCGATCCCGCCGAAGCCGCCGCCGCGGCTGCCGCAGGCGAGAATCCTGCCGACGCTGAGAAGGCCCGCCTCACCAAGCAAGTCGCCGATCTCGACAAGAGCATCGCGACCCTCGAGGGCCGCTTGAGCAACCCGGGCTACGCCGATCGCGCGCCCCCCGCGATGGTACAGCAGACGCGCGATCAACTCGCCAAAGCCAAGGCCGATCGTGACACTGCCGCGGCGGCTCTCGCAAAGATGTGATCGTGAACGGAGAGAGATTCACGCCCCTCGCTCACCAGCGCGGGGCCGACAAGCAATGCCCGATGACTCACGCCAACTTCTCGACGTGCTGAAGCTGCCACTCGCGCAGCTCCCTCGCGTCCTGCGCCTGCCGCCCCCGGTAACAGCCACCCCGTCGCGCGTCGTCATCATCCCGCCAGGCAGCAAAAGCCTCAGCAACCGCGCTCTCCTCCTCGCCGCCCTCGCCACCGGCACAAGCACCCTCCGCGGCGCACTGCTCGACGCCGACGACGCCCAGCGCATGCTCGCCGCCCTCCTGCAACTCGGCGTACGCATCGACGCGACTGACCCCGCAGGCGTGAAAATCACCGGCGTCAGCGGCGTGTGGCCCACCACAGGCGAACTCACCCTCAATCTCAACAACGCCGGCACCGCCACGCGCTTCCTCGCTGGCTGCGCCACCCTGGCCCAGCACGCCATCACCATCGACGGCAACGCCCGCATGCGCGAACGCCCGATCGGCGAACTCGCCGCCGTTCTCCGCCAACTCGGCTGCGAAGTGTCATTCCCGCTGCGCGACGGCTACCCGCCCATGCGCATCCAGCCCGCGCCCCTCACCGCCGCCGCGCGCGAGCTCACCGTCGGCACCACGCAAAGCAGCCAGTTCATCAGCGCTGTCCTCCTCGCCGCTGCATTCCTGCCCGGAGGCGTCCTCCTCCGCAGCACCGGCTCGCTCACCAGCGAAAGCTACGTCCGCATGTCGCTGGGCCTGCTCGCGCAACTCGGCGCGCACGTGCAATGCAGCGAAGACCTCCGCATCATCCGCGTGCGAGGCTCGCTCGAACGCGACATCCAAGGCACGCGCGTCGCCGCGGGCATCCCCGCGTTTACGTACGACGTCGAACCCGACGCCAGCGGCGCAACCTACGCCTGGGCCGCCGCCACACTGCTCCCCGGCGCAACCTGCCTCACGCCTGGACTCGGCAAACGCAGCCTGCAAGGCGACGCCCTCTTCCCCGACATGCTCGCCCGCATGGGCGCGCACGTCGAGCGCAGCATCGACGAGTTCGGCTCCGATTTCACCACCGTCACCGGCCCACAAACACTCGCCCCCATCCTCGCCGATCTCGCCGACATGCCCGATGCCGCCATGACCCTCGCCAGCGTTGCTTGCTTTGCCAAAGGCACCAGCGTCTTCCATGGCCTGCGCACCCTGCGCGTGAAGGAAACCGACCGCGTGGAAGCCATGCGCGTCGAACTCTCCAAACTGGGCGTGCGCGTCGACGTCGGCGCGCAAGGCGATCCCGATGCCCTCACCATCACCCCGCCCGAACACGGCCTCGATTGCTCACCCGCCGCGCCCACCGTCGCCTTCGACACCTACGACGACCACCGCATGGCCATGTCCCTCAGCCTCATCGCCCTGCGCCGCCCCAACATCATCATCAACGACCCGCAATGCGTCGCCAAGACCTACGTGAACTATTGGCGCGATTTCGCGACATGGTGGTCATAAAAGCCGCGCAACGCCAACGACGCCCCGCGAAAAAAACTCGAATATTCCGGTGAAAACCATCTGTTTTCACCCACGCTCTCGCTCAACTCTTCGCCATCACGACGATCTATTTCAGTGCAGCCCACGTACTATCGCTGTGTGCTGTTCGCTCGGCTTCTCGCACGTCCATCGACCGTTCCGCGTTGGGGGCGGCGTGCGAAAATGACCGATCTACATCAGGAGCGTCTTGAGCACGCGACGAGCCACATCGCTCATCCGCCCGCTCACTGAACGCTCGCGAACCACGTTGAAGGAGTCTCCATGTTCCGTACAAGCAATCCCGTCCTGCGCGACGACACGTTCGCCGGCCAGCGTTGGGGTGGCATCATGAACGACCTGCAGCGCCACGAGTCCGGCGGCGCGGCGGCCGCCCTGCCCGGCACCATGACCATCCGCGGCACCGCCATCAAGACCGGCATCCTCGTCGGCCTCTGCAGCATCGTCGCCGTGCTCACCTACAGCGCAGTCGATGCTGGCAAGGTCAACGCCCTGATTCCCGTCGCCGGTGGTGGCTTGGGTGCTCTGGTCATCGCCCTCGTTCTCGCCTTCTGGAACAAAGGCGCACCGTTCCTCAGTCCCATCTACGCCGTCCTCAAAGGCGCCTTCCTCGGAGCCATCACGCTCCTCATCGCCAAGCAGTTCGGCCCCAAAGGCGAAGCCATCATCGGCCCCGCCATCGGCCTCACGCTGGGCATCGCGTTCTCGCTCGCCATCGCCTACGCCTTCGGCCTCATCCGCATCGGCAGCACGATGGCCAAGGTCATCGTCGTCGCCACGTCAGGCCTGTGCCTCTTCTACCTCGCTCAGTTCATCCTGAGCATGTTCCATATTCCCTTCCTCATGCAGGTCCATCAAGCGGGCCCCATCGGCATCGGCTTCAGTCTCTTCGTCATCGTCCTCGCAGCCTTCAACCTCGTCATGACCTTCCAAGCCGCCGACGAAGGCGTCCGCAGCGGCGCACCCAAGTACATGGAGTGGTACATGGGCTTCGCCATCCTCGTCGAACTCGCCTGGCTCTACCTCGAAATCCTCAAACTCCTCGACAAGCTCCGCCGCTCCTAAACCCAGCAGCCGGCGACCCCGCCCCGCGTACGATCCTCGCGCGGAAACAGGGGCCTTGCCATGCTGAAAGTCTCATCCATCCTCACCAGCGCGGCTGTCGCAGCCGCGCTTTTTCTTGCGCCCGTCACATCGCGCGCCCAGGAAGTCCTCTCGCGCGATGTCTGGCTGGGCAGTCAGATCTTCGGCGTCGAAGACTTGGAAGCCCTCGACCGCTGTGCCAAGCTCAGCATCGAGCAGCGCGAAGCCGCCCTCGAACTCATGCGCAGCGCGTTGCCTCAGGCCCGCTCGCTCGTCGTTCAGTGGACTCGCGGCTTCAGCGAACTGCAGATGGACCCCGCCGTGACCGACGACTGGGACAGCATGCGCCCCAAGTACGCCGAACTCAGTAAACGCATCGTCGACGAGTCCGCCAAACTCGAAACCGACGTCATGTCCAACCTCAAACTCCTGCTGAATGAAGATCAGCTCGAAGGCTGGTCATGCTTCGAGCGTCACCGCCGCCGCCTCTTGCTTCGCTCCGAAGGCGGCCGCACCGACGTCGACGTCTTCGGCATGGTTCGCGCTATCAAGCCCACCGAGCAGGACAGCATCGCCATCAACCCCATCCTCGACACCTACGAGCGCTCGCTCGACAGCATGGTGCAGGAACTCCGCCCGCTGCTGCGCTTGCAAGGCGACACGCCAGGCCGCTGGTACGACGACAACCGCCGCGAAGCCACCGAAAACGAGCAGAAGCAATACGCCGACCTCGTCAAGCGCATCAGCCAGTTGCACGTGCGCACCGCCCGCCAGATCGTCGAACTCCTCCCCGAAGACAAACGCGTCGCCTTCCAAAAGCAGCGCCTCTTCGCCGAAGAAACTAACTCGAACAACTACGAGAGCTTCCGCAGCCTGCCGCACATCCGCAGCATGCTCACCATCCGCTCGCTCTCTGCTGAGCAGATCCAAACCATCAAACGCCTCACCAAAGAAGCCGACGAGCAGTTGCTGCGAGGCCTGATCGCCGAAAAGAACGAACGCGACATGCGCCTGCTCGCGGGCGACGATCCCGACGAGTACGACAACAACCCCGACCGTCCCAAGCAAATGCGCAAGCTCCGCTACGACGCCTATCAGGACCTCATGAAGAACGTCGTCGCCACCCTCAACCCCGAGCAAAAGCGCGCGTTCGAGTCAGGCATCGAAGGCCCCAGCGACATCGACCGCCTCTTCGCCCGCCGCCGCTACGCCACCGACCGCTGGACCCTTGACCGCGACCTCTGGGACAACAACGCCGACCGCGTCCCCCTTGCAACCGCCGACGAAGAATGAGCCTCGCTCAGCGTTGCTGACCGCTCGCCGCCAGCAGCGGCTCCTGCGGCATGGGCACCTGCTGTCCCGCCGCCCGAGCTTTCGCATACGCAACCACCACATCGGGCACGAAAAACGCCGCGTTCTGCGTCGCGCCGGGTTCCACCATCGCGAAGTACTCCGCCGAATTCGTCAGCGGCATCTTGTGTCGTGCACGAACCAGACTCATATCAAAGAACGTGACCGCCCGCACGCCGCCCGACTTCAGAGGAATCGTCCGCCGACGAAACACTCCGTACCGATCGTCCTTCATCATCGCATCGATCGCCGACTTGGGCTCGGCAAACTGCACTTCCGTCATCGCGTCCATCAACTGCTCATGTTCCAGTTCAGGCCCGTCATCCGCAACGCCCATGAACAGCCCCGCCGACATGTCCGCCTTGCCCTCCAGAAACTCTTCATTGATGAGCACCGGTTCAAAAGATCGCAACCTGCCCGTGGTCGCCGCTCGCTTCACGCCGTCGCGGCGTCTGCGATAGCTGCTCACGCGGACAAAATGTGCAAGCAGAATCGCGATCCCAACCGGCAGGACCAGCAGCCCGACGATGCCCAGAATAATGAGCGTGTAGCCCGGTTCGCGTCCCACGCGCGGCTCAATCACCGTTGACATCACGTCGCCGCCCTGCTTGTACAACGCGTTGTAGTACTCCCGCACAAACGGCTCGAGCTGACCTTCCTTCATCGTCATCGTGTCCCCTTTCATGCTGCGACAGACGAGCCAAAGTAGCCCGCCTCCACACGCGAATCCGACTCCCCGCTCGCTACAGTCGCCCTTCATGCCCCCCGCGTCGAATCCCGCGCACCACGTGAGCAACACAGGCGACCGCCGCGCCACCCTGCGCGGCGTGCTCGTCCCCATCGCGTTCGTCGCCGGCCTCCTCGCGCTCATCCGCATCATCTACCTCGCCTTCTTTTGCCCCTACACCCTCATCGAAGACGAAGCGCAGTACTGGGTCTGGTCGCAAATGCTCGACTGGAGCTACTACACCAAAGGCCCAGGCGTCGCATGGGCCATCGCGCTCACCACCAAGCTCTTTGGCGATGCCGCCTGGGCCATCCGCCTCCCCGCCGTCATCTCCGCAGCCATCGCCGCTGTCGCCATCGCGGGCCTCGCCTTCGACATCACCCGCTCCCGCCGCGTCGCCGCCCTCAGCGCCGTCGCCATCACCATCATCCCCGCGTATCTCGCCATGTCGATGCTCATGACCATCGACGGCCCGCTCGTCGCATGCTGGGCCCTCGCATCCTGGTGCGCGTGGGGCGGGCTTGTTCGCCGCCGCTGGTGGTGCTGGCCCGCCCTAGGCCTCATCATCGCTATCGGCATCCTCTTCAAATACACCATCCTTCTGCTCGTGCCGGGCCTCATTATCTGGGCCATCGCGTGGCGCTCGCGCGTGCGCGTGCCCATCACAGGCGTACTCGCGTGCCTCGCTCTCGCCGCGCTCGCTTCGCTCCCCGTCATTCTCTGGAACGCCAACAACGACTTCGCCACCATCAAGCACCTGCTGGGCCACCTCGGCTTCGCCGAAGGCAACCAGCAAGCCTCGCTCACCAAGAAGTCCTGGCACTACAACCCCCTCTGGACCCTCACCCTCATCGGCACCCAACTCGCCCTCATCGGTCCCGTCCTCGTCCTCGGACTGCTCGAAGGCCTCCGCGCCTGGCGCACCAAAGATCCCACGCGCGACCACACGCCCCAGCCCGGCTGGCTCGCCGAGAGTTTCCTCCTCGCCTGTTCGCTCCCCGTCCTCATCTTCTACCTCCTCGTCAGCTTCATCGCCGAGCCCGAAGGCAACTGGCCCATCGCCTCTGGCGTCACGCTCACCATCCTCGCCGCTCTCCGCGTCGCCCGCGCCACCCAAGTCCTCACTACCAAGCGCAACTGGACGCGCTTCCTCTGGCGCTCAGGCATCATCCTCGCACTTCTTCTCTGCGTCGCCGCCCTCCGCCTCGACCTCCTCGCGCAAATCCCCGGCCTGCGTTTCATCCCCGCCGGTCGCTTCACCAACGCCCACCTCATGGGCGCCGATGCCGACCGCTACCTGCAAGCCCTGCGCACGCGCACCAACCAAGAACCCTTCATCATCGCCAACCACTACGGCCGCGCCAGCCAACTCTGGTACTACATGCCGGGCCACCCGCACATTTACTGCAGCAGCAGCCGCATGCCAGGCGGCCGCACCACACCTTGGGACTTCTGGCCGCAACTCTCCCTCGACGATCCCGCCCTCCTCGGTCGCCCCGCCGTGGTCACAGGCCTCTCCAGCTTCCACTGGAAGCAAGTCTTTGAACGCGTCGAACTCGTCGGCGCACTCCAAGGCGATCACAAACGCAACAGCAAAGGCAAACCTAGCCGCCCCGTCTATCTCGCCTTCAACTACAAAGGCTTCCCACCCGCCGGCGTGCGCGACTGGAACGACGACAAGCGCGACGCCGACGAAGTCGACCCAGTGCCCGCCGCACCAAAGCTGGGAGGCGCGCCATGAACTACCTCACGCCCCTCGAGCAGCGCCACCGCCGCACGCGCCGCCTCATGCTTGCTCTCGTGCTCGCACTCGGCCTGCTCGTCCTCACCCTTTATGACCACGCGATCTGGCACACGCTGCTGCTTGATCCCGACAAATCGCTCGAACGCAAAGACTGGTGGCAGCTCTTCCGCCAGTTTGGTTCTTTGCTCTTCTGGATTCTCCTTTCCCTCTGCCTCATCCTCCACGACACCCACACCGCCCGCACCAAGCACGCAGGCAACCCCATCGCCCGCGCCGGCGCGCTCCACCGCGGCCTCATGGTCTTCCTCGCCGCAGGCCTCTCGGGCGGCGCCGCCGAACTCCTCAAAGGCCTCTCCCAGCGCGCCCGCCCGGGCGACATGGGCCTCTACCGCTTCGGCTGGACCGACGGCGATGTGGGCGGCTTTGGCCTCGCCAGCAGCCACGCCGGCACAGCGTTCGGCGGAGCCATCATGCTGGGCTGGTTCTTCCCCGCTCTGCGCTGGCCCCTGCTCGCCATCGCCCTCATGTGTTCCATGACACGCATCATCGTCGGCGCGCACTACGCCACCGATGTCTACGTCGCCATCGTCCTTTCCTACGCTGTCTGCTGGAGTCTCTGGCGCTTCGCCAGCGGCTTCTCAGGCGGAGCCAACCATCCCGCCACCCCGCGCTGACACGTGAAACTCCTCGACCGCTACATCATCCGCCTTTTCCTCACCAACACGCTCCTGTTGCTGGTCATCCTCTGCGCCGTCATCTTCGCCGTCGACTTCTCCCTCAACTTCGACAACTACTCCGCTAACGTGCGTGAAGCCGCTCAGCGCGCTGTCACGCAAGCGCAAATCGCCCAAGGCCTCGACCCCGCCGCCGCTCGTACCGCAGGTGAGCAAGCGGGCAAAGACCTCGGCTTCATCCGCGTCAGCTTGGGCGCGGCTCTCAACGCCGCCGATCTCTGGTGGCCGCGCTTCGTCCTCCTCGCCGGCTACTTGCTTGGTCCATGCATGGTGGGGGGGCTGGGTTTCACCGCCGCGCAACTCGTCAAGCAGCGCGAACTCGTCGCCATCCTCGCGAGCGGCATCAGTCTCTGGCGCGTCGCTCGCCCCGTCATCATCACCAGCCTCGCCCTGCTGACTCTGCAAGCTGTCAATCGCGAACTGCTCGTGCCGCACCTCGCGCCGCTGCTCACACGCGATAAAACCACCGCAGGCCGCAACGAACTGGGTCGCCTCGAGTCCGACTTCATCCGCGACGCCCAAGGCCGCCTCATCTACATCCGCCGCGCCGACCTCGACACCAATCAAATCGAAGGCCTCTGGGCCTACGAGCGCGACGACTCAGGCCTCATGACCCGCCGCATCAGCGCCCCCAGCGCCAAGTACGCCGAGTCAGGCTGGAATCTCACCGACGGCAAAGCTCTCTCGCGCCAACTCTCGCAAGAAGACGTCGGCCCCGGCACGCGCCTGCGTCAAGACCGCGTGCGCTTCCTCGAGACCGACATCGATCCCACCACGCTGCGCCTCCGCCGCTTCGAAGGCATGGCCAACAACCTCAGCAGCGTGCAGCTCGCGCAGCTCGAAGCCCGCTACAAGCAGCTCCCCGAAACCCAGACCAACCAGCGCCGCATCGACACCTTCGAACGCATCCGCTGGGGCCGCATCTCGGGCCTCGTCTGCAGTTTCCTCAGTCTGCTCATCACGCTCCCCTGCTTCCTGCGCAAAGAGCCCGCCAACATGCTCACGCAGAGTCTCATCGCGAGCCCCATCACGCTCGGTGCCTTTGCCTTCACCCTCGTCGGCACCACCATGACCGTGCCCGGCCTGCCCCCCATCATCAGCGTCTTCCTCCCCGCCATGATGCTCCTCCCCCTCGCCATCGCCGCCGTCACCAGCGTGCGAACATAAGGCCCCCGGGTGGCCCGCCCCTCCGGGGCGGCTGTATTCCAACCACGCAGCACATCTCCAAGTCACATCAACAAACAGAAAAGAGGCACCCACAACGGATGCCTCTCAATCGCTCATTCAAATATCCACCACTCAGGCACTCAGCACTCAGGCACTTCTCATTACTCCCCACACCCCGCCCCCGCCAACCGATCCAAGAACACCATCACGTCCGTCCCATTCACAAATCCGTCGTGATTGATGTCCGCCCGCATGTCATTGAACCAGTACAGATCAACCAGCGCGTCGTAGTCCGCCGCGTCCGGGTACACGCCGTCGCCATTCACATCAATGCCGCACGGATTGATCGCGACGATCTTCTCATCCAGCAGCGCCGGCGCGCTCTTGCCGTGCAGTTCCCACTGGTCATACGCAATCTGCCCCGCGTTGTTGGTCGTGTTGGTGTCCCGCAGAAACTCGATGTACTCCCGCGTCGTTGTCTGGTGATACACACGCACCTCCACGCGCACCGCCGCAGGCGGCACCACAAACTGCGTGTCATCCCAGTACTGTCCATCGGCGTACGTCGCGCTCACCGGCGCCGCGCCCACACTCGCATACGCCGCATTCGTAAAGCCCATCGGCGGAATGCGATTGTCCTTCAGCCACTGGTTGTTCAGCACAAAGTGGAAGCTCTCACCCACCGGCTTGCCGCTCGCGGCTGACGCGTGCGCATCCAGTCCCATCTTCGCTTCATACACCTTGGTGTCGCTCGTCGTCAGCGTCGCCAGGTCATCGTCATACGCACCGTGCTCCTGAATCAGCACGTCATTCATCGCGTAGAACTTCACGTTGATCCACATCCGCCGCCCTTCCGGATACCCGCTGGGCAGCTTGTGACCGCTCATGTTCACGATGCGCGTGTTCAGGTTCGCGTATCCGTCAAACGACACTTCCAAGTCGCTCGCCGCCTGCAGCAGCGCGTGCGTGCGCTCAATCGCCGCGTTCACGCCCGGCTCGGTCAGATCAGTTTCATAATCCGGATACAGCGTCGCCACCGAGCGCAGCACCCACGTGTTGGCGCCGTTGAACGTGTGCTTGCCCAGATCCTCGCGCAGCACCGCGCCGTGCACGCGATTCGCCCCATACCCCTCCGTCCGCGGCATGTGACAGTCCTGACACGTCCGCACGTTCTCATTGTTCCCGCCAAAGCGGTTGAATCCCCACTCCGGATCATCAGGCGTCGCCAGCGGGTTCATCGGCATCGACACGGCCTGCGTGCCAAACGTGCTGTGCAGCCACTCGCTGTACGTCCGCTCCACCGGGAACATGTCATACTTGTTCTGCGTCTCGTGGGGCGTATCCATCGAGTTGATCTGATAGCTGCCGTTCGCCTGCTTCGTGTACACCGGGTTGCTCACGTCGTGGCAGTTGGCGCACATCGCCGGGTCACGGTGATACGGACTCCGCACCCACCGGTGCGGGTTCACTTCAATGTCATAAGGCCCGCGCCGATAGTCTTCCGGATCCCACACAAAGCTCGCGTTGTGCGCCAGCGCCTCCACGCGCCCATGCACCGTCTGCGTCGGCGTGGGAGTCGTCAGATTCGCGAGAATTGCCTGATCCCGCGCCGGACTCTCGCCGGGCCGAAACACCGGGTCCACCGCGCGGTGACACGCGCTGCAACTCACGCCCTGCAGGTCTTCACCTTCCAGCAACGCGCCCGTCGTATCCGCCGACACCGCCCCGCGCGACCACCCCTGCGGCGAGTGACACCGCAGACACATCTCACCCGCAAACGCCGCGTCCTGATTCGCGATCGCTAGCGCCGCATGGAAAATCGGATCGCGCGACGCCTGCCCCATCATGCTCGCCGACCACAGGCTGTAAGGCTCCGTGTGCTCGTCGTAATAGCTGTGGCAGTTGCTGCACACCTGCGCTGTCATCAGCGGCTCAATCAGCGTGTTGGGCTGCGTCCCGCCATTGAAAAAATCCCGCAGCGTCGTCGGCACCGGAGTCGCCACCGACAAACTCACGCCCACCGCCGCAGCAGCGACCAGAGCAACGTACACGGTCTCGGCTTTGAGCCGGGGGAGACGCTTTCCACGCATGATCCCAATCCTCCACCGCGCAGAACCTGCGCGGGAAACCTCACCGATACCACCGCACCCGCCCCGAACAGGCGTTCAGGATGTGGCAGTCTTGTATTATGCCATACGTTTCCCCGGTTTGCACCGGTTCCGTACAAACAAATCTCGTTTTTACCGCTTCTCGGGCACGCCACCCACCCCCTTGGCCGACAACAAACCGGCAACTTCCCTTGCAATTCCCGGTTCATGATGCACACTCGTGCGTCAGCGAGGAGCGAGCGACTCTGACGTCGTCACACATGGGGGTTGTTGTCTACGTGCTTGGAGTGCCCATGCGCAGGAACGCCGCATTGCTTCTCATCTCGACGGCAGGACTCGCCGCCCACGCCAGCGCCCAGTCTGTCGCATGGCTCCAGACCTACAACGGCACCAGCGAACCCCCCGCCGGCGCAACCGTCGGCTCCACCGAAGACCCCCGCGCCCTCGCCATCGACCCCGCAGGCAACATCTTCGCGGGCGGCGTCACCCAGAGCTTCGAAAACACCACCGGTGCGCCCCAACTCAAGTTCGTTCCCCACGACGACTTCGTCGTCATCAAGTACAACGCGTCGGGCCAGCAACTCTGGTCTAGTTCCTTCGACTTCCCCACCGAAGGTGACGACCAGTCCGCCCCCGAAACCCGCTCGGGCGTTGACAGCATGGCCGCGATGATCCTGACGCCCGACGCTGGCGTCGCCGCCGCTGGCCGCGCCACCACGCGCTACAGCGAAAACGGCCTCTTCGGCTTCACGCAAGCCGGCGTAGTCAAGTACACCGCCGATGGCGAAATCGCCTGGTACCAACTGCTGGGCGATCCCGCCGTCAGTTCAGTGGCCAACACCATCATCAGCGACGGCGCCTTCGGCTTCTACGTGGGCGGCGCAACCGGCCTCGCCAGCGCCAACCAAGACGCATTCATCACCGCCCTCGATGGCGCGGGCGTCCCCGTGTGGACCGCCGCGGCCAATTACCCCTTCTCACAAATCATCCAGATCGTCCGAGATCCCGCGAGTGCGTGTGTGGCCCTCGCGGGAATCTCGGGCGGCGGATGCAAACTCATCCGCGTCAGCAGTGGGGGCGTCGCCACCACCGTTGAAATCCCCGCGCTCGCAACCGCGGGCACAGGCGTGGGCCTCGCGCTCGCCGCCGATGGCAGCGCGATCATCGCCGCCGCCAACACCGGCGATCTCATCCTCGTGAAGCTCGACGCGCAAGGCCTCCAGCAGTGGTCCACCACCTGGCGCATGCCCGACACGCGCACCGCCGTGCCGCGCGCCATCGCCATCGATGCATCCGGCACGATCCGTGTCGCAGGCCACACAGGCAGCACCCCGCAGGCTCCCGCCGACTTCTTCCTCGCTCTCTTCGATGCTTCCACCGGCGCGCCCCTCTCGCACCGCACGCAAGACGCCGGCCTCAACCTCGCCGAATCCAGCGCGCGCACCGGCGTCACCATCGAGCCCTCAGGCCGCACGCTCATCGCCGGCTTCACGCCCACCGGCCTCCCCGCCGACAACGATTACGCGATCGCAGTCTTCGACGCCGCCACGCCCACCGCCGACTGGACCGCGCGCTGGAGCAACGCTGTCAACCCAAGCGCCGACGATCGCGCCGCCGCCATCGCCAGCCTCCCCACCGGCGCACTCGCCGTCGTGGGCCGCAGCGACAACGGCCCGACCAGCGTCGATCTCGCGACCATCGTCATCACCCCGCCCGCCCCCGCGTGCGACTCCATCGACTTCAACAACAACACCGTCTTCCCCGAAGACCAGGACGTCATCGACTTCTTCACGGTGCTCGCCGGCGGCGAATGCTCCACCTGCAACGACATCGACTTCAACAACAACACCGTCTTCCCCGAAGACCAAGACGTCATCGACTTCTTCGAAGTCCTCGCCGGCGGCGACTGCTGATTTGTTGGTGGCCCGCCCCTCCGGGGCGGCAGGAAATTAGCTAGTCATCGATGCTTCGCAAGCCGCTACGACATCAACCAAACACACCCGGCGCTTCCGCATTCGCAATCGCCAAACTCTCATGCGTCCCGATATCCCGGTGATACGGCTTGCCATCGCGCGCCACCTGAGCATGCTCAATCGCCCGCATCCGCCCGCTTGCGACGATCTTGGGTAACACGTCAAACCCGATATCAAATGCCTTCCACGACGCGATCTCATGCCACATCGCCGCCGACATCGCATACATCCCCGCGTTGGCAAGATCACTCTTGGGCTGCTTGGGTTTCTCGATAAAACTCAACACCTTGCCATCCGGCGCGACCTCTGCAATGCCCGACTTCTCCGGGAACTGCGCCCGAAATAGCAGCATCGTGAACGGATCACCATGTGAGCGATGAAACGCCAGGAACTTGCCCAGATCAACGTTGCTCAAGTTGTCGCTGTAGATGATGAGCACATCGCCGCCGCTCGTGTCATCCCTCGGCACAAAATCCGCATTCGCCGAAATCGTCCCGGCACTTCCCAGCAGCGTCGGCTCATACGTCTCCCGCGCATCAAACTTCCCCGTCGCGTTCTGCGCACCCAAAAACGTCCGAATCTGCTCCGGCATGTGATGCGTGTTCACCAGCACATGCCGAATACCCGCATGCGCAAACGCATCAAACCAATACTGCAGCAGCGGCTTGCCCGCAATCGGCACCAGCGCCTTCGGCAACGCATCCGTGATCGGCTTGAGGCGCGACCCAACCCCCGCAGCCGTCAGCAAAACTCGCACGTTGTCGTTCTGCATCACTTCGTGCCTCCGTGCCCATGTGCCTGCGTGCCTACTTCTTGATCTCCCGCACCACGTTCATCTTGGCCATCGCCTTGTTCGCGTAATCCAGAATCGCGGCGACATTGTCCGCGCTCTGCAGCCAGCCGCGATATGCATCCACGCTGTCATGCACGCTGCGCGTCGGCTTCCAACCCAGCGTCTTGAGCTTGCTCACATCACTGAAGATGTGCCGCGTATCACCAAAGCGATACTTGCCGCACGCCTTGGGCACATATCCCTTCGCGCCAAACACGTCCGCCACCGCGCTCGCGAACTGCGACACCGTGTACGCCTTGTCGCCGCCCACATGGAACATCTCATAGTCCGCGCGCGAGTCATGCAGGCACAGCACGTTCGCATCCACCACGTCATGAATGTTCACGAAGTCACGAATCTGTTGCCCATCTTCATAAATGCTCGGCTCCTGCCCGACGTGGAACGACAGACAGAAAATCCGGCACGCCCCGCTGTACGCGTTGTAAAAGCTCTGCCGCGGCCCCTGCACAATGCTGTATCGCATCGCGACACTCGGAATGCCGTAGCGCTTGCCCAGATGCAGCGCAACCTTCTCCTCCGCGATCTTGCTGATGCCATACTGATTCTGCGGATTCGCAACCGTCTCATCCGTCGCCATCCACTTCACGGGCCCGCGAAACCCCTTCGGCGCCTTGCACTCAAACTCGCCGCGCGCCAGCTGCGCATCATCGCGAATGTCAGGCAGGCACACCTTCCCGTCCGCATCGCGATACGCCCCCTCGCCCAGCGTCGCCTGACTGCTCGCGACGATCACCTTCTTCACCGGCAGTTTCTCGCGCACGATCAACTCATAAATCAGCGCCGTGCTCGTCACATTGACATCAAAATACCGCGAGAAAACCGGCAGGTAATCCTGAAACGCGGCGAGGTGATACACCGCATCCACGCCGCGCAAACACTCCAGCAGCACCTTCTCATCGCGCACATCACCCTTGACGAACTCAACGCGCGGATCCAGATACGCCGGCTTCTTGTGCCCCGGGTGTACCGGCTCCTCCAGCGAGTCCAGCACGCGCACCTTGTACCCCAGCTTCAGCAGCGCATCCGCCGTGTGAGACCCAATGAACCCCGCGCCGCCGGTGATAAGTACGTGCATGATCGCTCCGCGAAAGTGGCCAACTGGTCAAAGTGCCCAATGGCCAAGCATACCGAATGTGAACCTTGATGTGGACATGGGGCCAAGTGTCAATATGGCCGCTGTGTCAACCCTTCAACTTGTTGTGAAACATCTGCGCCGCAATATGCCCCACGCTCATGTGCAGGTCTTCGATCACCCCGAAGTTCTCGCTGGGCACATTGATGTGAATGTCGCTCATCGGCCCGAGCTTGCCGCCTTTCAGCCCCGTTAGCCCGACAACCGTCAGCCCCAGCCGCTTGGCAACTTCAACCGCCTTGATGATGTTCGGGCTGTTGCCGCTGCAACTGATCGCCACGGCCACATCGCCCGCCCGCGCATAACTCTCCAGCTGAAACGCGAACGAGTCCGCATAGCTCAGGTCATTGCCCACCGCAGTCAGCATGGGCAAATTGTCACTCATGCACAGTGCCCGCAGCCGCCGCTTGCCGTCCACCATCGCCGTCTTGACAAAGTCCGCGACCGTGTGGCTGGCGTTCGCGTGGCTGCCACCATTGCCGAAGATGTGCACCGTCGCATCGCGCTGCCACGCTGCAAACAGCAGATCGGCATACCGCTCAATCGCCCGCTGGTCCATCGCTCCCGCAGCCCGCTGCATCTCCGCGAAGTACGCCGAAGCCGAGTTGATCATCGTGCCGCCCATGAGAACCTCCAAAAGCTGCAACACCGCGGAAACCAAGCCAGACAAACAAAGCAGCGAGACAAGTTTTCAACCAAACCTCAAGCAAACGCTCAACCGACACCCCACCCATTCAACTCCGCGTCCCTCCGCTCCCCTCCCCCCCTCCGCGACCCCTCCTACGAAATGAAAATAATCCTGCTCCCCAGCCGATCCACCTCAAACTTGAGTTCACGCGGCTTGCCCACCGCCTCGCGAATCGCATCATGCTTTTCCGGCGGCGCAAGCAAGAACACAAACCCGCCGCCCCCCGCGCCCAGCAGCTTGCCGCCCTGCGCCCCAGCCTTGCGCGCCGCCGCGTACATCTCATCAATCACCGGATCGCTGATCCCAAAGCCCATGCTGCGCTTGAGCTCCCATCCCACATGCAGCAATCGCGAAAACTCATCCAGGTTTCCGCGCCCACTGATCACGCCGCGCATCTCGCTCGCCAAGTCGCGCATCTCGCGCAGCAGGCGCATCTTCTCGCCCGTGCCTTCGCTCTGCTTCTTCAAGATGTCGTTCGCATCGCGCTTCTTCTCCGTGTAGAGAATCAACGCGCGCTTCTCCAGTTCCTTCAGCGTCTCCGCCGCCGTCGGCACCGGCTGCACATCCACGCTGTCATCGCCGTTGAAGCGAATGTAATTCAGCCCGCCAAACGCCGCAGCGTACTGGTCCTGCTTGCCGATCGGGCTGCCCAGAATGTCAATCTCAATCCGGCTCGCCTCTTCCGCGAGCTTTTTCGGGCTGGTCACATGCCCCTTCATCGCATACAGCGCATTGAGCAAGCCCACCGTCAGCGTGCTGCTGCTCCCCATGCCCGTGCCCGCCGGCACATCGCCGATCGTCACGATCTCCATGTGAGGCCCAAGATCAACCATCTTGAGTGCGGCTTTCACAATCGTGTGCTGCACCTCATCGCGCGTGTCCGCGATTTCCGTCTTGCTGTACGCCACGCGCACGCTGGGCTCAAAGCGCTTGCTCAGCGCCACATACATGTGCTTCGTGATCGCCACACTCAGCACCGCGCCCGCTTCCTGGCGATAAAACGCCGGCAAATCCGTGCCGCCACCTGCGAAACTCACACGATACGGCGTTTGCGAAATGATCATGCCGTCCTCTCCTCCGCTCGCGCCGTGCGCGCCTCTCCGCTCTTGCCCGCGGCTTGCAGCGCCGCACGATACTGCGAAATCAGCGGCTCCAGGCTCCGCGTGATATCAAACACATCCAGCACATGCTTGCGCCCCGCAACCGCCAGCTTCGCCGCCAACTCGCGATCCTTCGCCAGCCGCTCCAGCGCATCAGCCAATCCCTTCGCGTCATTGGGTTCCACAAGCAAGCCAGTCTTCTCATGCATGACAAGATCAGGATTGCCCACCAGCCGCGTCGTCACCGCCGGCAGCCCGCATCCCATCGCTTCCATCGTCAGTTGCGGCAGTCCATCCACATCGCCATCATCCGCCCACACACATGCCAGCGTGAACACATCGCCGCCATGCATGAACGCCGGAATCTTCTCCTGCTGCAACGCCTTCCCCGTCATCTCCACACAGTCGCCCACGCCGAGCTTCTCAATCATCCCGCGCAGCATCGCTTCATCAGGACCGCTCCCCGCAATCACGCAGCGAAACTTCACGCCGCGATCTTTCAGCAGCCTGCACGCTTCAATGACATACGGAAACCCCTTCTTCCCAATCAGCCGCCCGGCGCTCAAAATCGTGAACGTGTCCCCGTGCCCCCGACCGCTGCTCTGAGCGGTCGGTGCTCCCGCCTGCTGCTCCACCGAACGCGGCACCATCTCATCCGTATAAATCCCGCAATACGCCACATGAGTCTTGTTCGCCAAGTCCTTCGTCACGCCCCCATCCTGCTCGATGTAAAACCGCTTGTGCCACTCACTGATGGCGATGATGAACTTCGCCCGCTTGATCTTGTCACACAGCGCCACACGCTGCTTCGTCAAATCCACCGCATGCCCCGTGAACGAAAATGGCTTGCCCAGCAGCCACGCCCCATACATCGCGATGCTCGCGCTGCTGAACGCCCACTGCGCATGAATATGCGTCACGTCCTGCTTGCGTATATCCATCGCCCACATGCATGCGACGAAAAAGTGAGACAAGCACGCCACGCGCGCCCGCAGATTCTCCCGCTCGCCAAACACCGCATTCGCCAGCGCGCCAATCCATCGCCCACCAAATACAAACGGCGCGGCCAGATTGCTCGCGATCAACTTCCCCACAGGCAGCGGATACAGCGCCTTCGCGCTCCCCTGCATGTCCTTCGCCCACTGCGCATCAAAATGAATCTTCCCAGGCGTGCGCATGCAATGCAGCACCACCGGCACACCCGCCTTCGTCACAATCCGAATCTCATTGCCCACCCAGGGCGACCCCAGCCCTTCGCTCGTCATGTAATGAATCACGCCGCACCTCCCGCGCTCCACGCGGCACGCGATGCGACCACCCGACCATTCTGAATCTGCATGTTCGGCATGTGTTCCACGGACAAAGACTCGCAACTGACGACGACGGTCATTATCGACCATACGCGGGCCGCAATCGTTGCCTTGCCACAAAGCGGGGACCACGCACACGCGGATTTTGTCGCAAAACTTCCGTGTGCGCAGTCTTCAGCGCGACTACCCGGACCTCTCACCGCGCGCCGTGCGTCTTGTAATCAATCAGCGTCGCAGGCCCCTTCCGCCACCGCCGCCACAACATCTGCCCCATGCCCCGCACATTCGCCCACTTGCTCGCCAAAAGCAGCCGCGAATACAGCAATGCCTCACCCCATGAGAGCGGCTTCTCCCGCCGCGCCCGCGCCGCAAGCCGCAGCCACTGTGCAATCGTGAGCAAGGCCAGCAACGTCGCAGGAATCACAAGCGCCAAGACGATCCACCAGAGATTTTCGAGTACCCGAAGAAACTGATCTGCCGCATACGCGCGATGGTTTGTGGATGACGTGCCCCAGATGGCACTCAGCGCAAAGCTCAGCGTGGTCCAGAAGATGTAGCTGAGAACAAATGCCCACATCACCGCCGGCACCGCCAACCCCCAAATCACCGCACTCCGCATCTGCTGACGAAACAGCCCGCGACTCGCCGCTGTGCGAAATCGACTCACTTCCAGCATCGCAAATCCATGCCGCTTCGCCCGCGTCTGCCACTGCCCCTGCGAGAACATCGCCAGATCATGCAGCGCCATCTCATCTGCGATGCGCCGAATCAGCCAGCCCTTCTCGCGCAACCTTGCACACAACTCAGGTTCTTCCCCAGCAATCAGCGTCGCGTCATATCCGCC
>DATGWV010000432.1:0-12203 GCA_035299305.1 Phycisphaerales bacterium
GTCCTGTACATCGGGCGTGAGCGCGTGCGTCAGCCTAGCGAGTTTCGCAGCCGCGATGGCATGCACTCGATCATGGAACCTCCCATGCCGCGAGAGCAGGAAGCTGACATGGATGCCCTTCGCGCCGAACTGCGTGAAGCAGAGAGATTGGCGGACGAGCAGCGCATGCGCGAGACGTTCTGGTGAGTTGCCCGCGGCTGGCATGTCGCACGCCTGAAATCAACATCGCCGATGCGTGAAGTGAGTTCGCGCATCGGCGGTGAGTTTGTCAAACGATCTCGCGAAGTCAGTTGCGTGGGCTGATGCTTACGCGACTTCCACGACCAGGCCCACGGCATTGCCGCCGCCAAGGCACAGCGCGACCACGCCGCGCTTGCCGCCGGTGCGGTGGAGTTGGTGGATGAGCGTGGTGAGGCACCGCGCGCCGCTGCCGCCGATGGGGTGGCCGATGGCGATGGCGCCGCCGCAAACGTTGACCTTCTCTTCGGGCACGCCGCCTTCCTTGATGTTCTGGAGCGTTTGCGCAGCGAAGGCTTCGTTGAGTTCGAAGAGATCGATGTCGCTCATTTTGAGCCCGGCCTTCTGCACGACGGCGGGCACGACCAGTGACGGAGCGCGGAAGATTTCCTTGGGAGCCACGCCGCTAGTGTGGTAGGCGAGAATCTTGGCGATGGGCTTCACGCCGAGTTTGCTCGCGGCGACATCGCTCGCGACGACGACAGCCGCGCCGCCGTCAGAGATCTGGCTGGCGTTGCCCGCCGTGACGGTGCCGTCCTTCTCAAACGCGGGGCGGAGTTTGGCGAGGCTTTCCATGCTAGAATCGGCGCGGATGCCTTCGTCGGCCGCGCAGCCCGGGCTCTTCTTGTCAAAGAGTTGTTCGCCCGTGAGCGCGACGATTTCGTTCTTGAACCAGCCGTTCTTCGCGGCTTCGGCGGCCTTGGTGTGGCTGCGCACGGCCCAGCGGTCCTGGGCTTCGCGGGTGATGTCGTACTTCTTGGCGATGTAATCCGCGCTGCTGCCCATGAGGCAGTTCTCGAACGCGCAGCGCAGGCCGTCATACTGCATGTGATCTTCAAAGGTCGCGGGGCCGTACTTGGGGCCGCCGGCGCCGTCGCGGACGCGGGCGAAGTACGGCGCGGCGGTCATGTTCTCAAACCCGCCCGCGAGGACGAGGTGGTTGTCGCCAGCCTTGATGCTCTGGGCGGCGAGCATGACGGCCTGGAGGCCGCTACCACAGACTTTGTTGATGGTTTGACAGCTGGTGGTGTCGGGCAGGCCCGCCTTTAGCGCGGCTTGCCGCGCGGGGTTCTGGCCCAGCCCGGCCTGCAGCACGCAGCCGAAGATGGCTTCGTCAAAGGTGCCTGCCTTTGCCGCAGCGGCGAGGGCCGCGTTCTCCGCGAAGATACCTTGAGCCGCGTACGCGCCCAGCAAAGGGGAGTGGACGCCCTTGAGCGAACCGAAGAAACGACCGACGGGCGTGCGCTTGGCGGCGAGGATGACTGCGTGAGGCATGATGACTCCTGGAACAATGAATGCAAAAGAGTGTGTCGCGAACGCACGAAGGGTAGACGCACAATCACCGTTTGCGACGCAGCCCGCGCAAGCAAAAAACAGCTATATCCGCCCGCGGAGAGCTTCTGCGTACATGTTGTACAGGCCGTAAAGCACGAAGGCGATGATCGCAAGCGCCAAGAGCAACACAGGCACGATGTCTCGCCAATTGCGGTGTGGCCGCTCGCCATGCACCCCCGGCGGAGCCTTCTCCAGCCACAACGCGTGATTGTCATCGCGAGTCAGAATCTGCCGCGCGGGCAACGGCACATCGTGCATGCTCTCGTACGTGGTCTCGTTGCCATCCGGGTCGGTCACGTGGTGCAACACCCTCCGCGACAAGCCAGAGCCGGTCACGACGGTCACCGCTTTCCAGTCGCAAACTTCAGGAACAACCGTCCGCCGGGGCGGTACCGCCGATGCCGGATCGAGCGGTAACACACTCGGAAGTGGCGGCGGCACCTGGAGCTTCGCGTCACTTGAAGCAGGCTGTGAGAGCGGCGCGGTGGTCAAGTCAATCAATTCGCGTGGATCGCCATCGGGCCCGTGGTGTGATCGTGACATCGCATCTCCCGAGGAAGCTCCTTGTGTTAAATCGTACGAACTTCGGCTCGCGTTTGCCGCGACTTCCATTAGAATGCAACGAAAGATCGCCGACCAGTCAACATCAGGGGCCGTTATGCCAACGCGAATCGCCGAACCAGCATCTGTGATAGAACTCAAGTCCGGCACGATCTCCACACGCGATCTCATTTGTGCAACCACCCTTGTCACCCGCGTCTTCACGGCTGCCAGTTCCTACGAAGAGCGACTGCACCTTGTCATGACCGAGTTTCTCTCGCTCTTCAGCGCCAAGTTGGTCACCGCCGCCATCATCCGCCCCACGCGCGACACGCCGACGGGCCTTGCATCGGTCGAAGTCTCCGAAGGTTCGCACCTGGGCGAACTGACGCAGGAAGAACGCGACGCGATGCTGCGGTACTTTGCCGACATTCACCGCGATCCCGACCCCGCTCATACGGCGATGTGCGAGGCCTTGCTCGCGATGCAAAGGGCAGGCCGCATCGAACCACTGGCAAAGTCGCACGAATCACTCGTGGGCAAAGACGCACCCCGCTGGAACGAGCACTGTGCCAACGTGCGCACGCCCGGCAATGTCGGTGCCGAGATGTTCATCGCCACGCCGACGCAAGAATCTGGCCTCTGGGGCGCCCTCACGCTCCACCGCGCCAGCCAACAGCCTGGCTTCACAGCGCGAGATGAAGCGCTCGCTCTCGCCTTCGCACACTCGCTCCAGCCCATGTTTGACGCGCGCATCAAAGAGCGCACCGCCCAGCGCATCGTCGCGTCACTCACGCCGCGCCTGCGCGAAACGCTCGCGGGCATCCTCGCAGGCGGGAGCGAAAAGACGATCGCATCGTCGATGGACCTCAGCCGCCACACCATCCACGAACACATGAAGCGCTTGCATCGCGCCTTCAGCGTGAGCACTCGCACCGAGCTGCTCGCCGCCGTTCACCGACTGGGCATCACGCTCGACATGTTGCTGCCCGCCAGCGACACTCCCCCGCCACTCTTGATGGGCAAGCGCGCCAAGGTCGCGCTTGGCAAGAAACCAGCAAGTTCCCGCCGTAAATCGAAGTGATGCACGCACTACCCGCTACAGGGCAATCGCCAACACTACTTGTTCAGCCGATTATTCGTTTGCCATGACGCACGCAGCGGGGCTACCTGTTCCACAGAGGGGGTGCCCCGTTTGCGTTTTTGCACGCGCCGCGCAGTCCCTGCGCCACGATCATTCTCGCGTGTCGCACACGGCAGAATTTTCGACGACATCATGTCAGTGATCGCACCGTTGTCGACTACAAGTGTCGTTGCGGGATGAAACAACATCGCTCACTTCGTCATATGACATGCGGGCGGTGTCTGATTCACGAGAAGGGTGGCGGTTTGCTCACGTGGACGACGAATGTTGTGCCTGTGCTCAGTTCGACTGATTGCCAGCTGACGCTGCACGGAAACACAAATTTGTGCGATGCATAGTTAGACGTCCACGAAATTGTGGCAGCGGAGTTGCTTCTCTCTGAGGGGGAGCACTCCGCTTGTCACTTGGTGACCAAACAACTCGTCACCATTCGTAACCCGCCGCCCCACCACTGTTCGCCGCCAGACTCGTATAGCAGCTCACGCCGTGCCGGTTGCTCAGCGACCAGTGCCGTCCTCAGATGGTTCTCACCGCTCAGTCGCCAGTGTCAAGTCACTCTCAGCAGACTCGCGTCGGACTCACTGGCCGGTCGCACTGCTCGAAGCGCGCGCAAACGCACCCCCGCGAACCCAAAGCACTCACCGTGACAAACCGCGGGCGCGATCAACTCACGCGATACGTGAACGCGTAAACAAAGTACCGCTAGCGGCACCGATCACGAACGCCTCCTGATTCTCACAGCAGCACCCCACGCCTGCTCACAGAATGGCACGACGAGCCCTCGCTCGAGAACTCACCACACTCACTTGGTCTTGAGGCTTTCGCCGCCCACCCGGCACAGCGAGAAAACTGGGGATCTAGGATTTGAACCTAGACTAACTGAGTCAGAGTCAGTCGTGCTACCGTTACACCAATCCCCAAACATCGAGTTGTCAGAGCCCATTATACCTCGGCGATCGGCTGTTGTCGCATGAGGGCGGGACTGCAACCGCGGATGCGCCGGCTTCGATCTCCGCTGCTCGCCGCGCAGGATTGGCTCCCCTCACGATGGAATCTGCACGTTTTTGGGAACCAACCCGCACCTAGATGGGTCCGGTTTGGTACTGTCTGTGGACCGGGCGGTTTCGCCCGGAGTTTGTCCTTCGTTTGCGGCTTCCTGCAACGCACGAGGCCGCTCACATTACGGAGACCGGTTCGCATGAAGACGCCTGCTCGCGCCTCGGGGGATTCTTTCACCACTCGCACGCCAACTCTGCTTTTGGCCCTCGCAGCCACCTTCGCGGCGGGTCTTTCGGGATGCGCGAGCAAGCACGCAGCCCACGGCTCCGACAAGCACGCCGAGAAGAGCGCCACGGCTGTCCCGGCACGCACGAAGGAAACCGCGCCGCGTCAGAACATTCCCGACCTGACGCGGAAAGTCGAGTTCGCCCGCGACCGCGTCTTCCCGTCGCTCGTCAACATCACCGTGATCACGGTCAGCTACTGGGGCGGCACTGAAACCAAAGGCGGCTCAACCGGCTCGGGCACCATCATTTCACCCGACGGCCTGATCGTCACCAACCACCACGTCGTCGAAGACGGCAAGACCTTCAAGGTCACGCTCGCCGACAAACGCGAAGCCACAGCGACGCTCGTGGGTGACGACCCCATGACCGACCTCGCAGTCCTGCGCATCAATATGAAGGACTTGGGCGAGAACACCACGCTCCCCGTTGCGAGCTTCGGCAACAGCGACGAACTGCAAGTCGGCGACTATGTCATCGCGATGGGCGCTCCCTACGGCCTCTCGCGCAGCGTCACGCTGGGCGTCGTCAGCAACACCGAGCGCGTCTTCACCGGCATGTCGGGCGACGACATCGCTGACCAGGAATTCGATTTCGACGTCTCGAGCGACATCTTTACCCGCTGGATTCAGCACGACGCCCTCATCCTCCCCGGCAACTCGGGCGGCCCGCTCGTCAATCTGCAGGGTGAAATCATCGGCGTCAACACACGCGGCGGCAGCGGACTTGGCTTCGCGAATCCCACGAGCCTCGTCAAGTACGTCGTCGATAATCTCATCGCGCACGGCGAAGTGCCGCGCAGCACCATCGGCGCGAACTTCAAGAGCGTCAAGCGCGCCGGCTTCCAAGAAGGCGTGCTCATCAACAGCGTCAACGAGAACGGCCCGGCCGACAAAGCCGGTCTCAAAGCCGGCGACGTCATGCTCGCCATCAACGGCCAAAGCACGAGCGCCCGCTTCCCTGAAGAAATCCCCCTCGTTCTCCGCAAGATCGCCGAGAAGCCCGTCGGCACCTCGCTCGACATCTCCTACAAGCGCGACGGCCAAGTGGGCACCGCGAAGGTGACCACCGAGAAGCTGCTCAAAGAACGCGGCGACGAAACCGCCCTGCGTCTCTTCGGTCTGTCGGTCAGCCAGATCACCGACAAGATGGCCCGCAACCGCAACTTCGACAGCACACAAGGCGCGCTTGTGATCGGCGTCAAGGGTGGTAGCCCCGCCGAGATCGCCGAGCCCAGCCTCACCTGGGGCGATGTCATCAAGAGCATGGATGGCGTCGCGATCAACTCGCTCGAAGACCTCGTCAATCAATACAAGGTGATGGCCGCGAAGGATCCGCTGCCAGAATTCGTCACCATCGAGTTTGACCGCAACGGCAAGAACCAGCTCACGCTGATCAAGCCCCGCCCTGAAAAGCGTGACGATCCGCCGCGCGAACTGCCCAAGGGCTGGATCGGCATCGCCACGCAGCCGATCCTCAAAGACCTCGCGAAGCAAATGGGCCTGGGCGATCAAGTTGGTTTCCGCGTGACACGCATCTATCCCGGCACGCTCGCCTCAAACAGCGGCCTGCAGGTCGGCGACGTCATCACCAAAGTGAACGGCGAAGCCATGGCCCCGCGCGGCATGCAAGACGCTGGCATGATGCAGCGCCGTGTGCGCCAACTTGGCACCAGCGGCGAAGCCACGCTGACCGTACTGCGGAACAAGCAGCCCGTCGACGTGAAAGTGCCGCTCGAACGCACACGCATCACCGCGGAGGAAGCCCTGCGCGATAGCAACCGCGACTTCGAAATGTCCGTGCGCGAACTGACGTTCTTTGATCGCGACGATAACCGCTGGGATGAGTCCGTCAACGGCGTCATGGTCGTCAGCGTTGAGCGCGTCGGCTGGGCCGGTCTCGCCGGCATGGTCGAAGGCGATGTCATCCAACGCATCAACAACGAAGTCGTCACCGACCTGACCAGCTATCGCAAAGCAATGGAGAAAATCAGCAAAGAACAGCCCGAACGCGTCGCTTTCTTCGTCCAACGCGGCAACCGCACGCAGTTCAAGTTCGCCGAACCGGAGTGGAAGCCCACCACCGACAAGGCGGAAGAAAAGAAGTAGTCATACGCGACGCTCACGTTTGCCCATATTGATCGTCAAGCAATCCGAGCTCCACGCTGGAGCACCAATTCTGATTCACTGAAAGGACTTTCATGACTCGTTGTACCTCGCTTCTTGCTCTCCCTCTCGTCGCCCTCGCTCTCGTCAGTGGCACCGTTGCCACGCCCGCCTTTGCCGACGAGAAGGCCGACGCGATTCGCAAACTCAGCACTGACAAATCCCCCGCTCTCGTCACCATCAAGTTCATCCTCAAGGGTGACGAAGGCGACATGATGGGCGGCGGCGACCGCGAAGAAGAAGCCACCGGCGTCATGATCGACGGCAGCGGCCTCATCCTCGTCAGCAGCCTCTCCATGGGCACCAACCCCTTCGCCGCCATGATGGGCATGGGTGCCGGCCCTCAGCCGCAGGAAATCAAGATCCTCGTTGGCGACGACACGCAGGGCGTCGATGCCAAGATCATCGCCCGTGACAGCGAACTCAACCTCTCGTGGGTTCGCGTCGACAAGGCCCCCGAGAAGCCCTTCACCGCGATCGACCTCAACACGTATGCCGATGCTGGCGTGGGTGACGAAATCTTCGTCGTCTCGCGCATGGGCAAGTTCTTCGATCGCGCCGTGAACGTCAACACGCTCCGCATCGCCGGCCAGACCACCAAGCCCCGCAAGGCTCTGCTCGGCGGCGAAAGCCTCTTCAGCTCGATGGGCCTTCCCGTTTACAACGCCGACGGCAAGCTCGTCGGCATCAGCAGCATCATCCTTCCCAACAAGGACGAAATGGAAGGCATGCAAGGCGGCATGAGCGGCATGCGTGACATGATGGCCGGCGCGATCATCCCCGCCAAGGACATCGCTGAAGCCACCAAGAACGCGCTTGAGAACGCGGCGAAGGCCCCCGCCGAAGAGCCCAAGGAAGAGCCCGCGGCGGAAGTGAAGCCTGCGGAAGCGCCTGCCAAGCCCGAGTAAATCGCCTACTGATCACCAACAAGAAAACCCGCGAGCGTCGCTCGCGGGTTTTTGTTCACATATCCAGGGTTGCAACGACCACATCGTGATCCAATCACGATGCCTCGCTCACGTTCACACTCCTGCCTTCTCAAAGTGCTCAAGTGCCGCCGCCACCACCGGCGTGTATGTGTACACCGGCCCACCACCCATCATCACCGCGACGCCCGCCGCCTCCATGATCTCCGCTGGCGTGGCGCCCGCTTTCAAGCACTTCTCGACGTGCGAGTAAATGCACGGCTCGCAACGTGCGTACACACCCACGCCCAGCGCGATGAGTTCCTTCTGCTTTACGTTGAGGACGCCGTCCTTCATCAGACCTTGGAAGAAGGGCCCGAAGGCTTTGCCGATCTCGGGCGCGCGGGCCTTCATGCCGCTCATGGTGGCGGGCCAGGTTTCGTAGAATTTCGTTGCGTCTTGCATTGCTTTACTCCAAGAGGCGCGAGTGTGAGCTCGTGCGACAGTCCATGACATTTCCACCGTGAATCAGGCACGCGCCTGTCACGTGTTTGTACCGCGACCACTTATTCATCTAGGCTGCTCACATGGAGCAACTTCCACTCACGCGAGATCGGTTCCACGGCATCTTGCTCATCACCGTTGCCAACGCACACGTCCCCGTCGCTCCCGCGAAGATCAGCCCGCATCCAAGAAACGCTGGCACACCGACAAACCCCGGATGCACGAACCACGCCAGCGCACTTCCACCCAGCGCAAGCGCACCGATCGTCATCTGCACCTGCCGCATCACACTGATGCCCGTTCTGATCGCGCCGCGTGTCACGGGCTGCCCCAGCCGCTTCCACGCTTCTATGCCGCCAGCCAAGCTGTACATCCGCACACCCCGGAGCGACAACTCCGCCGCCAATCGGCACGCCTCCGCCGATCGCTTACCACCCTTACAGTGCACGATCACGTGCTTGCCCGCAGGCACCAGCCGCGCCATCTGCTCCACTTTCAACGTCGAGAGCGGCAGCAACACCGCGCCATCGATGCGTTCCGCCGCATGCTCATCCGCCTCGCGCACGTCAATGAGCACGCACTCGCCACCCGCAAGCATCCGCCTCGCGGCGCCCGCGTCGATTTCCGTAAACGCCTGCTGCCCCACGCTCGCCATCGTCGGAATTCCAGTCATTGTCGTCATATCGCACTCCGCGCCCGGCACCTCGCGCCAAGCCACTTGTTGAGAGCCCTCAACAACTCGTCGCGTTCCCAACGTGCACGCATTTCCCACAATTCCCGCAAGGCGATATAATGGATACCGAGAGGCGTTATCGTCACCGCCTCCCGTTTCATGGCCCGCACGCTCGCAAAGGGACCGTCATGGCTGCCAACTACCCCAAGCTCAACCTCGCCAAGTGGATTCGCGAAAACCAGCCCAAGATGGTCCCGCCTGTCAGCAATCGTCAGTTGATGAACGAAGCACGCGATGTCATCGTCTTCGTCTCCGCCGGCCCCAACACGCGCAACGACTACCACGTCAACCCCACGGAAGAACTCTTCTACCAACTCAAGGGCGACGTCGCCGTACGTGTGCGCCCGCTTGATGGCAGCAAGCCCTACGACGTCGTCATCAAGGAAGGCGAACTCTTCCTGCTGCCGCGTTGGGTGCCCCACCGCCCGCAACGCCCCAAGGGCACGCTGGGCCTCATCATGGAATTTCCGCGCGGCGTCGACGAACACGGCAACCCGCAGAAAGACGGCCTGCGCTGGTACTGCCCCAAGTGCGACAACCTCGTACACGAAGCCCGCTGGGTTCTCAAGAAGATCGACGAAGACCTCAAGATCATCATGGAAGGCTTCTGGGGCGGCCCCGTCGAAAATCGCACGTGCAAGCATTGCAGCACCGTCATCGAACGTGCGGGCACCATCGCTCTCAAGGGTGGAAAGGTCACCGCGGCCAAGCCGAGCAAGTCCGCCAAGCGCATCGGCGTCACCAAACCCGCGAAGAAGAAAGTGAAATCAAAGGTCGCCGCCAAGCGTTGAGCCGCGCGGCCTGCAACACTCTCGCGTGAACTCACCCGGCGTCATCGATCTTCACACGCACATCCTGCCGCAGCGCTGGCCCGACTGGACAGCGCGCAGCGGTTACGCAGGCTGGATCGAACTCGCTCACACCAGGCCCGGCTGCGCCTGCATGCAACGCACCGAACGCGACGGCACGCGCACCAGCTTTCGTGAAGTTCAATCCAACTGCTGGGACCCCGCCGTGCGCCTCGCCCAAATGCACGCAACCGGCGTGACGTTGCAAGTCCTCAGCACCGTGCCCGTCATGTTCTCCTACTGGGCCAAGTCACAAGACGCCTACGACCTCGCTCGCCTGCTGAACGACCACATCGCCGAAATCTGCCGTGACCACCCCGCAAGTTTCGCCGGCCTCGCCACGATTCCACTGCAAGATCCCGCCCTCGCGATGCGCGAACTTGACCGGTGCGTGCACGACCTCAAACTCCCCGGCATCCAGATCGGCACGAACGTGAACGGCGTCAATCTCGACGATCCCTCGATCATCGAAATCCTGGCCCATGCCGACAAACTCGGCGCCTGCGTCTTCATTCACCCGTGGGAAATGCTCAGTCTCTCGCGCCATCCGCGCGTCAACGCCGATGCGCACACCGCTGAGCGAATGGCCCGCTACTGGATGCCCTGGCTCGTCGGCATGCCCGCCGAGACCACCATCGCCATCTGCTCGCTCATCTTCGCGAACGTCTTCGAGCGTTTCCCTGCACTGCGCATCTGCTTCGCCCATGGCGGCGGCAGTTTTCCTGCCACCGTCGGTCGCATTTCTCATGGTCGTCATTGCCGGAGTGATCTCTTTCCCGCCAACGCGCCGGATCCGCTCAACTATCTTTCGACTGATCGGGCACCGGCGAAGTTCTACGTCGATTCATTGGTTCATGAGCCGCATGCACTGCGACTGCTCATCAACCTCTTCGGCAGCAGCCGCATTGCACTGGGGAGTGACTATCCCTTTCCGCTGGGCGAAGATGCGCCGGGGTCACTCATTCGCTCGCTTGCACACGAACTCACGCCGCAGGATGTGAACAACATGCTGCATGCCACGGCACGTGAGTTTCTGGGTTCGCGTTAGTCGATGAGCGAGCGGTACATGACGAGCGCATCGACGAAACCCAAGCCGGGATGAGCGAATGCGCCAGGCAATCGCCCCACTACTTCGAATCCCATCGCTTTCCAGGCTGCGACCGCGCGGGTGTTGCTGCTGACGACGAAGTTGAACTGCATTGCTCGAAAGCCGCGTAACTTTGCGTGTTGCAGCGAGTGCTCGCACATGGCGCGGGCGATGCCACGGCCAGTGGCACGGGGCGAAACCATGTATCCGCAGTTGGCAACATGCCGGCCGCCGCCGACCTGATTGGCCCGCAGGTAGTAGGTGCCAGCGACAGCGTTGCCATTCAGTGCAACAAACGTCTCGCGGTCGCTTCCAAGCCAGTAGGCAAGCGCATCGGTGCGGGACATGTCGCGATCGAGTGCGTATGTCTCACCCGCGCGAATGACGGGCTCGAGAATCTGCCAAATCGCTTCGCTGTCGGCGGGTGTTGCAAGTCGAATCAACATGGCTGGGCGTCGAAGCGACTCGCGCTCACGACTCCTTCCAACCGCTGACCGCTTCACGCCGCGTCGGGTGCAGCATCGTCCACACGCGATCCAGCAGCGGCCGCAGCCCCAGCTTTGCCGCACCGCTGATGGCAAACACATCGCGATCCAGCCGCGCGCCCGTCGCCTTCGCGACAGCCTTCAGCGCCATCGCGCGAGCCTTGTCATCCTCAAGCAGATCCATCTTGTTCACCGCGATGATCTCAGGCTTGTCGGCAAGCACCTCGCTGTACGCCTTGAGTTCGGCGCGGATGGTTTCGTAGTTCTCCGCCGCGCTCTTGCCGTTGTCGGCTTCAACATCCAGCAAGTGGATGATCACCTTCGTCCGCTCAATGTGCCGCAGAAAATCATGCCCCAACCCCGCGCCATCACTCGCGCCTTCGATGAGCCCCGGAATATCCGCGATCACAATCCGCCGCGCACCATCAATCTCGCACACGCCAAGTTGCGGCGAGAGCGTCGTGAACGGATAGTTCGCGATCTTGGGCGTCGCCTTCGTCAGCGCGGCCAGCAACGTGCTCTTGCCTGCGTTGGGCAATCCCACCAGCCCCACTTCCGCGATGAGCTTGAGCTCCAACCGCGCGCGAAACGCCGCGCCCGGCTGCCCCGGCTCGCTGCTCTTGGGGCTCTGATTCGTGCTGCGCTTGAAGTGCTCATTCCCCCACCCGCCGCGCCCGCCCTTGCACAAAATGACCGTCTCACCGGCCTTGAGATCATGCACCAGTTCGCCCGTCTCGTCGTTGTAAATCAGCGTCCCCGCTGGCAAATGCAGCACAAGGTCATCGCCGCGTCGCCCCGAGCACTGCTTCGCTCCGCCGCTGTCGCCGTTCTGCGCCCCCCACTCCGCCTGAAAGCGAAAGTCATACAGCGTGCTCATGCCGTCGTCGGCCACCGCGACCACATCGCCGCCATCGCCGCCGTTCCCGCCATCAGGCCC
>DATGWV010000433.1:0-4121 GCA_035299305.1 Phycisphaerales bacterium
GGGTGGCAGCTTGGCTCATGACGTGGACAAAGGTAGCCTAGCAGGCCGAAGTGTGATCGGACTTCGCAGAATTCGCCTGCGCAATGGGTGGGACGTCCCGACTGGAACGAGAAGGTGCCGAAGAGCGGTCTTACTGTGCACAATGAAATCAGAGGTCGGCTCTGCCGCGACAACTGGTTCACCTCGGCCCATGCCCGCGCGCCCAAAACCGCCACGTGGTGAGGTCGTCTTTCGTATCTCATTCTGGTCTCTCGTCGCGATTGGTAGTGCGGCGTTCGTGTCGAGGTTGATTGCCATCTTTGGGTCGCTTCATCTCGACATCTGGTGGATCGTGTTTCCGCTGGTTGTCGTCGTTGGGCTCATCATTTTCTATCGTGGCGGTCGGCGCTCTGCTGTGAAGTCATTTCTGGCACCTCACGGCGGGTTTGTTTGCCCGCGATGCCATTTTGGGTTGTCCGGATTGCCCGATGAGACGATTTGCCCCGAGTGCGGCACCACTGTGACGAGAGCGGGGGTTGTTACTTTGTGGGAGAACACATTTGACTTGAAAACGCGATATGCACGCAGTCAACAGCGCTGCGTCGCGCCGGATCCCACGGTGGCTCGCAAGCCGGTTGTGGTTCAGTCGCCCTGGCAGACATGGTCGATCAAATCTGCTTTCGAACTCATCGAAAGTGGCGCGGCTGCTCGAGGATTCGTCGGTGTGCGGCTCGCGCCGGACTCGATTTCCTTTGACGCGCCACTTGTCGGCAAGCGTCCACTGCCTCCTGAGTTGTACACGTTTCTGTCATGGTGTGATCGCAAGCAGTGGCACGCGTTCATCGCGCCTGCGTCCGCGGTCACAGGACACGAGCGTGCGGCGTCTATCGTGCTGCGATCATCTGCTCAACTTGTTACAGCGACAACGTCCGAGCACGCGCATGCAAGCCCCGTAATCGCGTCATTCGTCGCTTCGCTCCCGCAACTGGGACGCGATCCCGATTGGATCAATACGCAGCTTATCGCATTCGCTGAAACGCACGACGGTCGCACGATCTACCTCGCAACTGATCCTCCGGGCATCTCGCGCGGAAGCGTTGTGAGTTTTGATCCCAGCACGAATGACGTCGTCGTGCTTGCCGGTGGCCTTGCCCAATGGCTCACGCGACTTGCCGCATGCTCGGGCGCTGAAGTTGTGTTGCTTCCCGACTTGATGCCGCTTGTTCCCGAATCCGCCCGGGCGTTCATCAGATCTGAATTCGGGCTCTAGCCAGGCTGCTGCGTCTCCGAAATCAAGCCACCCGCGTCGGCAACGCGGGCGGAGGACCTGCGCTCAACGCCCATCTACTTCGCGGGCGGACGAGCCTGCTCGATCAGCTTCAGGCGTGCGTCCAGGTCGGCCAGCCTTTCCCTCAACTTGGCATTTTCGCCTTGCAGCCCCTTCACCTTCCCGTGCAGCTCCTGCACGGCGGCGGCGGAATAGATCGTGAGGGGGTAGGTGTCAACTTGCAAAATACTTGAGCCATCGGAGAGCTTCTCGCCCGAGCTCTGCACCCAATCCGGGAAGACCGTCGCGAACTGCTGAGCAATGACGTTGAGGTATCGGCGGTCGTCGATCCCCGTGTGTGCATCGCGATAGGCGGGCGTGTAGTTGAAGCTCACGAGTTGAACGCGATCGAGCGTGTCCAGAGCACTCGTGATGGGACGGATGTCCTGTTTGATGCGAGCATCGGAGTTGGCGAGCCAGCTTCCGGCGGTTGTCTTGCTGGCGTTGCCGTTCACTTCGAGCTTGTTCGCGGTTGGCGTGCGGCCCATGCCGATGAGGCCGGCCGGGTCGATAGTCATGTGCGTGTCATTCGTGCCGGTGCGCAGGCTTATGCCGGTGGCATTGGTGTAGTAGATGCCCCCTGCGAAGCCGGAGAGCGGCGAACCGAATGCGATGCCCTTCTCGTTGGCGTCGGGTGAGAGAATCTGAAGGTAGTTGGTGCCGGCTCGTTCAAAGATGGCAGTTGCCGACGTTGATGGGGTCACTGCGACTGTTCCCGCTCGCACATGGAGCGGCGCTGAAGGACTGGTGGCAACGCCGATGCCAAAGCCCACGCCGAGACTCGAGCTCAACGTAAGGTTGTCGCTGGAGATTGCGCTGGTGAACGGTGATCCGGAGATGCTCCGCCAATCGACGGTGTCTGCCTCGTTGGCGCGAATGGCTCGGGTGACGCCAGTCACTCGTTGGCGAGGCAGCAACTGGGTGAACGTGGCGGTGCCGGCGGGGCGGACACGCACACCCAAGTACCATGTCGTGTCGGGCGCGTCATCAGGACTTGCTGGAAACGTCGTCGAGAAGAGTCCATCAAGGACGGCGACATTGGTGGCGGTGTAGCCCGGCACCTGGTTAGACGCTGAGCCGTCCGCAAACGCCGATCGCAAGAACTGCACGTCGATTGCGCCGTTGTAAGGTGAATTGTTCTCCAGCAGTTTGCCCTGGTACGTGATGGGATTCGCAAACTCGACGGAGATGCGTCTGCTGGCAAAGGTAGCTGTGCTCGTTGTGGCACCAACTCGGATGCGATATGTCAGACCAGCAAGCCCATCGAAGCGGATGCCCTTGGTGGTGCCATCGCATGACGCTCGACCGCAGGCAACCAACGTTGAGTCGTCGGTCGGGCACGATCCTTCATACACGCTGACTGCAACATCGCATGAACTGATCACGTAGGAGGCGCTGACGGGAGCAACGAACGAAAACCACACGTCGCGAAAACCTGTGGTGCACGTGAAGGGCAGGGCGTCATTCGCCGTGCCGGAATTGAACGGCGTGGTTGTGCCGACGGTCAGCGGAATCGCGGTGGCGCAGGTCTCGTTCGCAGGTTGTGCCTGAGCGGCCGCAGGCAGTACCGTCAACGTGGCGGCGATAGCAAGCACAGTGGAAAAGCAACGCGAGATGAACGTGTGAAACATGGCAAGCCCTTTTCTTCCGGCGCGTTGAGCAAACGAGCGGGGACCGACCGGGTGACTAGCCACGCGGAACTTGCTGCTGGACACGCCCAAGAAAAAAATCGTCCGCTGGGCGGACGATTTCACGAGGCGAGACTGATTGGCAGAATCACACGCTGAAGCTGCTGCCGCAGCCGCAACTGGCGGTGGCGTTGGGGTTGTGGAACACAAACCCGCGGCCCATGATTTCGTCCTTGAAGTCAACCGTGACGCCGCCCAGATAGAGCAGGCTCTTGGGGTCGACGATGATGCGGACGCCGTGCTGTTCGAACTGCTCGTCGGTGTCCTTTTTGGTCTCGGTCAGGTCGAGGATGTAGCTGAAGCCGCTGCAGCCGCCGCCCTTGACGCCCACGCGCAGGCAGACCTTGTCGGCGTCGAGTTCCTGCTGCTGGATGATCGTCTTGATCTCACGCGCGGCGGTCTCGGTGAGGATGACGCCTTGCGTGCCGGTGTTGTCGCCCGCCTGGGGCAGGGTGGTGGTTGCCATAGTTGAGACTCCTTCGCAATTGGCCGGGTAATCCTACGCACCCGGCAGGCAAAAGTTCGCGTTTGGACAACAATGAGATGCTGCGATTGGGACGGCGTCGCGTCGCAACGCCCCAAAAACGCACCGCCCCGCGGCACGAGGCACGCGGCAGTGGATGGGGATTGCCCGAAGGTGCAGACTTGCTTCTGAGACTTGATGAAGGCATCGACGTCGGCGTCGTCGATGTAGCCGTCGCCGTTCACGTCTTGGTGCCAGCGTCGAACTTTCGCGACCAGGGCATCGATGATGAGACGCAGATTGTCGTGCGAGAGGACGCGGTCGAAGTTGGTGTCGCGGTTAGAGCCGTTTGGTGATGGACGGGATCTCGCACCGTCGACTGGAGAGTTCTGGTTGTTAGGTATCGACTACGCGATGGATGGCAATGAGTTCGTCGGAACGTTCTGCTCAAGTGTTATGAATACATGTATTTGCGAGAGTTTTTGAGGGTACGCGAGAAAAATAGCTTGCAGTTGCCGAATCGCGATGTATCCTAACAAAATGCTGTCTTCAGGCGTACAGGCAGACAACAAGGCGAACGGGCTTGCACATTTGCGAACCCGGCTTGATGAGTTGGCAGCAGGGACCGCCAAGGTTGGACGGCGGGTCGCACTTGGCTGGCTGC
>DATGWV010000434.1:0-13508 GCA_035299305.1 Phycisphaerales bacterium
GTACCCGCCTCCTAGGCGAGGCAGCGAGACAACCACCGTACTGCCCGGATGCACGTACGCATTGTGCAAAAGTGAAATGCCGCCGCGCGACAGATTGCGGCATGCCAGCCGCAGATGCACCTCGCCGCCCGAGGGCTGCACGAGCGTGGTCTTCACCGTCGCGTGTCGGAACGGCCACCGCGTGAAGTCGCGGCGCACGGGCGATTTGCCCTTCTCCGACGCTTCGATCTTCTGCAACAACGTGACAAGGTCGCGCTGGCTGATCCCCAGCGTGTTGGGGCGCTCTGCCGCCGTGATCTTCAGTCCCGGCTTGGAAGGCTGTCCAGTCATGCCACGACGTCTCCGCAGGCTGCAGCGCGTGCAGTCCTCAGCGACTATCGGATACGCGACCGGGAACTTTCACCGCGAAACATGATTGTGCGATGATTGCACGAATTGCACTCAATGCACACCGCGCCGCTCGCAGACGCCCCGCGTTATGCGACCATGTGACCGGACCGGCCGCAGCGTAAGTTATCGCGAACGGCTCGTCCAATCACGCGCACGTCACGCTCAAATGTCCAGATTCCGAACCTCCAGCGCGTGTTCCTCGATGAACTTGCGCCGCGGCTCGACTTCCTCGCCCATGAGAATGCTGAATAGCGTGTCCGCCTGGCTTGCGCTTTCGAGCGTCACCTTCAGCAGCGTTCGCTTGCTGTTGTCCATCGTGGTTTCCCACAACTGCTCGGCGTCCATTTCGCCCAGACCCTTGAAGCGCTTCACATCCAGCCCGCGACGCCCGATATCACGGAGCGCGCCGAGAATCTCAGGCAGGTTCGCCGCTTCGATGATCTTGCCGGGCCCCGCGCGCCGCACTCCCTTCTCGTCTGCAGCCGATTCATCATCGCTCTCGCTCGCCACATCCGCCTCGGCAAGGTCCTGCCCCGCAACCCACGCAAACTGCGCGGCGACCTTCTGCCCCGTCACCGTCTCCGCCTGCTCTTCTGCAAACGTGCTTGCGTTGACCGGCACGCCATGCGACTCAAGCTCGGCGAACAGCTTGTCAAGCTCCTTGTTCTCATGCAACTCGCGCACGATGGCCGTGCCCAGCAGTTGCACGCCGTTTGCCGGCCCGTCTTCCGCGTTGGACAGCGACTGCGAATCGTCCCGATCCGCCAGCCGCAGCTTGCGACGCGAGATGTTCGCCATCGCGTCCGCTTCGCTCCATGCGTAGTCCTCACCCTGCGCTCCGCCGGGCGTGCGCCACGTGATGCGATGCGTCGGTAGATGCTTTTTGCCGCTCGGATCGCTGTCGCGCTTCGCCAGCAAGTCCTTGAAGACGATGCCGCGTCGCTGCGCGATGTCGACCAGTTCCATCACGCGACGCAGGGCGACGATCGCACGCTTGAGCGGATGACCCTCAAGCCGCTTCACTTCCTTCACCTCAAAGTTCGCCTCGTCCTTGCGCGTCACTTGGCGCACAACCAGCGAGCAGTGGGTGAGGCCCAGCTCCGTCAGCGTGTCATCCAGCCGCGTCTCGTTCAGCACATACGTGCCGCCCTTCTTGGTCCGGCTGCCCGACTTCATGATCTGATACAAAGGCGGCTGCGCAACGAAAATGTGTCCGCGCCGAATCAGCTCGGGCATCTGCCGGAAGAAGAACGTCAGCAGCAGCGTCCGGATGTGACTGCCGTCCACGTCGGCGTCGGTCATGATGATGACCTTGCCATACCGCAGCTTGCTGATGTCAAACTCGCTGCCAATCCCGACGCGCAGCGCCGCGATCAGCGTGCGAATTTCCTCAAACTTCAGCACTTGGTCAATGCGTGCCTTCTCAACGTTGAGCACCTTGCCCTTGAGCGGCAGAATCGCTTGGAACTCAACATCGCGCCCCTGCTTTGCCGAGCCACCTGCGCTGTCACCTTCGACGATGAACAGTTCACAGTTCTCCACCTGCTTGCTCTTGCAGTCCGCCAGCTTGTGCGGCATGCTGCCGCTGTCCAGCGCGCTCTTGCGGCGAGTCAGCTCGCGCGCCTTGCGGGCCGCCTCGCGAGCTTGTGCCGCGATGATGCCCCGCATGCAGAACTTCTTCGCCTCCGCAGGATGTTCCTCCAGCCAGCGATCAAGCCCTTCGTTCACCACCTGACTCACAAACCCTTCGATCTCTGGGTTGAGCAGTTTTTCCTTCGGCTGGTTGTTGAACGTGGGATTGGGCAGCTTCACGCTCACGATGCAGACCAGCCCCTCGCGCAGATCTTCACCGCTCGGCACCGGGTCCTTGTCCTTGATGATCCCGTTTTTCTTTGCGTACCCGTTGATCGTGCGCGTCAGCGCGACCTTGAAGCCCTGCGCGTGCGTGCCGCCGTCCACGTTGTTGATGTTGTTCGCGAACGACAACAGCGTCTCGTTGTACCCGTCGTTGTACTGAAACGCGACTTCCGCGATCAGGCTCTGCGCTGCATCCTCACGCTTGAAGTACACGAGCTCGCTCACCGGCGTCTTACCCGTCATCAGGTGCTCGACATACTCCGGCAAGCCCTGATCCGCGCGGAACGTCTCGCTCTTGATCTTTCCATCCGCCCCGACGCGCTCATCCGTCAGCCGCAGCGTCACGCCGGGATTGAGAAACGCCAACTCGCGCAGCCGATTCGCCAGCGTGTTGTAGTCAAACCGCGTCTCCGGAAAAATCGTCGGGTCCGGCTGAAATGTCACCGTCGTCCCGCGCTTGCGCGCCGCCGTCGCCGGAATCGCACCGACCTTCTTCAGGGGCTCGCTCACCCGCCCGCGTTCAAACGTGATGCTGTGAATCTCGTTGTCGCGATACACCTCGGCTGTGAGGTACGTGGAGAGTGCATTCACGCACGACACACCCACGCCGTGCAAACCGCCCGACACCTTGTACGCCGACCCTTCCTGCTGAAACTTGCCGCCCGCGTGCAGCTTCGTCAGCACCACTTCAATCGCCGGCTTGCCGTTGAGGTTCGGGTCCTCGTGCTTCATGGGCCCGGTGGGAATACCGCGTCCGTCATCAACCACCGCGCACGATCCGTCCGCCTGAATCGTGACATCCACGATCGTCGCGTGCCCAGCCATGGCTTCGTCGATGGAGTTATCCACGACTTCGTACACCAGGTGATGCAGCGCATTCAGCCCCGTCCCGCCGATGTACATCCCAGGGCGCTTGCGTACCGCGTCCAGGCCTTCCAGCACTTGAATCTGATCCGCGCCGTAGTTGCTGCCCGTCGCGCCGATCTTCCCGGCGGGTTCAGCTTTCACTTCCGCAGCCACAACTTCGGCAGGTGATTTGGCGTCTTGAGCAGGGGTCGAGGGAGTGGTAGGCATGGTGTCTCAACTGACGAAAAAGTCGTTAGGGGTCACCCTCGCCAAACGCATGCGATGCACCGCGTGCGAGAATCGACCGCTGACGGGGTGAGATGATCTGAAAAAACCCGACAAATCGGAACCAGCAAGCGTAGTGCGAGTCCGCGTTCCGCGAAGTGAAAAGTATCGGATTTCAAGCGGTATTTTCGCCACTATCTGCTTCATCTCTGATGCCGAAATTCACACGCCGCCACGCCTATTCACGGGCCCAAATTATCTTCGCGCGACACCGTCTTCGCGACATCCACATCCAGTCGCTCACGCGTCGAGCAAATGCCTGTAAAAATACGATCAGAATGCAAACAAATCGCCGCCGTGCGATCCGCCTTGCACATTCCGTTACACTGCCTGCATAACAGGGGAGTCAACCGACCAAACAGCAGCGGGGGAGTCGCCCGTCTCGACCGGCGCCGACGTCGCCGCACCAGCCGCCGCGGGCGACTGAAGGGGATGCGCACCATGAGTCAGTCATCTACACGCTTCGCCCAGCCGTTTGATCTGCAGGACGGCCTCGAGCCCGTGGTGCTGACCCGCACCCGCGATATCGCGATCGGGCAGGCGGGTCTGCTCGGCGGACTCCAGCCGGTAACACCGTTTCGCACCATCGGCTCCGCGATTGCAATCTACGCGTTTCTCATGCTTGGCCTCGTGGGCATTGGCTACATGTCTCGCTCATTGAGTTTCTGGCACAGCATGCTCGCCATCCTTGGCACGATCGCGGTGGTCATGCTCACCAAGCAAATCTGGACCAAGCTGAGGCGCAAACGTTCGCCCGCGCATAACACTTCGTTTCCGGTAGCGCTCCCGTCTGTGCAAGTTGATGTTGGCCTCCCCAGCCCTGCCGCTCGCCTCCGCGTGATTGGCAAGGGTTCCGATGTCGCCAAACTCGTCACGGCCACTCTCAGCAGTAGCACGCCAGCACACTGGCAAGCCAAGTCATCCGTCCATCACGCATTCGCCAACAGCACGCAACTCGACACTGCCACCCACCTCGCCCGCGCGCACTCGCCCACATTCTCCATGCAGCGAGCCGTCTGGCGCATACTTCTTCTCTTCCATATCTGGTGCTTGTTCTTCGGCGCGACAGCGTGGGTCATGTACAAACTCGCGCCGTTCATTGGCGTACTCGCAGAAGCGATAGGCGTTCTTCCATTTCTGATTTGCAGCACGCACTACGGCCTCGTCGCAACGATGTATCCCACCGTCATCAACGTTGCCCCGGGCCGCATCGAAGTCATCGAACGCGGCGTCTTTGGCGTGGGTGAAATTCGTCGCACTCCCTACGACCTGCACACCTGCCGTGTGACACTCGACGTGAACAACAACACGCTTGTTGTCGAAGACCCCACCAAGTCATCACGTGCGACGCTCACGTACATCGCGCCGATCGACAGCACAGAACTCGCTGATTTCCTTCGTGCCGCGCGCACGAAGACCGCCACAAGTCAGCGCGCCGCCGACGTGCCTGCCAATCTCGTTCCTGCGTGAATCTCGCGCGTGGGCTTACAAGCACTCAAGTGAAGTGCAGTTCCAGATACCGCGCCACATAATCCACGATGCTCTGCGCTTCGGGAATATCCGGATTACTCGTCGGTCCCATCGGTTCAAACCGCATGCCCTTGAAGCGAGCCACCGCGTCTTCAATGCTCAGTCCGTGCTGAATCGACAGGCTGAACGCCCGGCAGAACGCCTGGGCCATGCCGCAGATGGTCGAGCCTTCCTTGGCCATCTTGATGAAGATCTCGCCGGGGCGGCCGTCGGCGTAGAGGCCGATCGTGAGATACCCCTCGTGATTGCCAATCGCGAACTTGTGCGTGATCGACTCGCGAGTGGCGGGAAGTGATGCGCGAAGTGCGGGCACGGGTGATCCTCCTTGATCGTGAGTGGCCATGTTTCGTTCCGTTCGTTGCGTGCGTGTGCGACTTGAGCATCCTGCTCAAAACGCCAACGCCGAACGGACATGGCGGCCCAACGGGCGAGTGCAGGGCGGCCAATGTAGCGACTTTGCTATCGGTCGGGGGCGCATTGCGCAAGAAAAATGTGGCAAATCTGAGCAGAAGCTTATCACACAAGCGGTTGCGGAACCTGTCGGTTGGTCTGCCTGGGGCATACAAGATGGTGGGGTGTGCTTGGGCCCGAGGAAAGCCCGGCACAGCCTCAGTTGCAGGGGTTGGTACACTGTCTACCGCCGCCGCCCATCTGGGCGGCAAAGCCGCCTAGGGGATCGCAATGTCGAACGTCTCAACTCGTCTTCCCAGTTTGGGAGTTGCATGCACGCTGCTGCTCGTACTCCAAGCCCGCGCACAGCGGCTGCCCGAGTATCGAGTGCAACGCATCGACCCGTCCGGCCCGGCGTATGAGGACGCGAATGGCGCAACGGACGCGTGGGCCGTCCCGCAAGGCGATCTCGTTCTTGGATCGTCACGCCGCATGGACAGTGCAGAACTGGGCCGCGATGCGTGGTTGTGGACCAATGGCCAGACGATTCCTGTAGGGCTGCGGGGCCCCAACTACGTTGATTCGATCGCTCTGCGAGTTGACGGGCGTGGGCACGTCGGTGGGTTGTCCACTTTCGTGGATCGACCTCTTGCCGGCGCTCGCGTGGAGACGTGGATTTGGAACGGCCAGGAATCGCTGCAGATTGGACTGACCGGGCCTGCCTACATCGGTGCGGACGGGTCGCGCTTCAGCCAAATCGAACAGACCGGAATCCCCGGCGTCTACCTCTCGTCTGCGATTGTCGGTTACACATCTCGCAAGGGGTCGGGAGCGACCGCGGCGAACGACTGGTGGACCTGGGATGGCACGCAGACCCGGCGACTCGCCTTGCTGGGTCCCGATTACACCGACGCATCGGGATTCGTCGAATCGCGGCCGTTGCATGTCACGCGGAACGGCCGCATCATCGGGTCGTCCAAACGCTACCGCACCGACGGCTTTCCGCACGGATCGGACGTGTGGTATTGGAACGGGCAAGAACTTGTACTCGTACCCCTCATGGGTCCGGAGTACACGGCTCCCGATGGCTTTCGTTCCAGCTTTGCCAAGGCGCAAAACGAGAACGGCCTCATCGTCGGGACGTCGACCCGATACTTCGCGAACAACGTCTCACGAATCGACGCATGGGTGAGCGTTGCGGGTGCGAGCCCGACACGCATCGGCTTCACCGGTGGCGGTTACGACCAGCCAGGATCGCTCTCTCAGCCGCTCCTTTTTAACGAGTTGGGTGATGTCGTCGGCACGTCGTTCGATGCCGTGTCGAATCAAAGCACGTCGTGGCGTTGGCGGAATGGGGTGGTGACATCCATCACGCTCACCAATCCGCCTGGCGAGTCCTACCAGAGTCTTGTGCCAACGCACCTGAGTGAGAGCGGCCTCGTTGCCGGGTATGCTGCGCGCGCGAACTCCCTGAGTTCGCCCACCAATATTGACGCGTGGGTGTGGGACGGGCAGCAGACGCACATCATCGGCCTGCGCGGACCTGAATACACCTCTCCTCAGGGCGAAAGGGCCAGCGGTGTTGTACAGATCGCAAACGAGGGTTTGGTGCTCGGCTCGAGCCGTGTCTTCCGGAGCAATGGCGACAGAAGTGACTTCACATTCGATAAGTGGATCTGGGACGGTGCCACGACGACGAGAGTGGGCTTGTTCGACCCGATTCACTTTGGCGCGTCGGGCTATCGATCCACGATGGCGTACGTGCCGGAGGATTGCTCATATGTGATCGGGAGCACGATGCGCATCGTCCCCGGCACGGAAGACTACCTCGGCACAGATTGCTGGGTGTGGGAAAATGGCGTGACCACGCGAGTTGGTCTGACAGGGCCCGGCTATACCGCTCTCGACGGGAAGCAGGTGTCGCAAGTCATCACGAGCGATCGCGCAGGGCGCGTGCTGGGACGGTCCACACGGCTGACGCCCGATGGCGAGCAGCTCGGACGGACCGCGTTCTACTACGACCCGATCACGCGCGTCAGCACGGGTGTCGAACTAAGCGTGCGTGCGAGCGACAGTTTTGCATCGTCGGACTGGTATGGGTTGACGTCGGACGGCTACGGGATCGGTGTCGCGGAGGTCTTCGCGGACGGACAGGATGAAGGCGTCCCGCGAGGATTTATGTTTCGCCCCGATGTAGGAGTCATCTATTTCGACGACCTTGTCTCGGGCGGTGTCGCCAGCAGTGGCTGGGCCACACTGGGAGGCGCGTACTTCGCGGAATCACGCGACCTGTATGTGGGCAGGGGCCGACTGGCTGCGGGGCCTCTGAATACCGCTGTGTTTGCACTTACTCATCCGCAAGGTTGCGACAGCATCGACTTCAATCGCAACGGTCTTGCACCCGAAGACGCTGACGTAGCAGCATTCTTCGATGTGCTCAGCGGCGCTCCGTGCGACGCGTGCGGCGACATCGACTTCAACAACAATCAAGTCTCGCCAGAAGATCAGGATGTGATCGACTTCTTGGACGCGCTGACGGGCGGCAGTTGTCCGTGAACGTCAGTCAGGCCCGCAGTTTCAACCCACCGCCGCGCCGGCCTTGATGTCGCTCAGCGTCGTCAAAATGATGACTTCGCGCTTCACGTCCGCCGGTGCGTCTTTGCCCACGTTGCTCGCCGCCAGAAGCATGCCGCGGCTTTCTTCGCCACGCAGCATGCGGGGGGCGAGGTTGGCGACGATGATGATGCGCTGGCCCAGCAACTGGTCGGCCGTGTAGTACTCGCGAATACCCGCGCAGATCTGCCGGGGTGTGCCCGAGCCGTCATCCAGTTGGAGCTTCCACAGCTTGTCGGCGTTGGGGTGGGGCTCAGCCTTCACAATCTTCGCGACGCGCAGGTCGAGCTTGAGGAAGTCATCAATCGTGATCAGCGGCTTGCTGCCATCCGCCGGTGCGGCGGGAGCGGCGGCAGGAGCGGGCGTGGGGCTGGAAGCGGGGCTGGGCGTCGTCATGCGTGCAGGTTAGCGCGGCGAAACGCGAATGGGAACGGGGCGGCATGGGCGCAGGAAAACGCCCGGCGCGGGCCGGGCGTGTGAAGAAGCTGGGTTCAAGGGCTCGCGCCCTTGGGTTCTTGGGGTTATGGGCAGGTGCCGCCAGCGAGGACGTTGAAGAAGTCGATCACGTCTTGATCCTCGGGGAAGACGCCGTTGTTGTTGAAGTCGATGTCGTTGCACTCGGGGCACTCAGCACCGGCGAGGACGTTGAAGAAGTCGACAACGTCTTGATCTTCAGGGAAGACGTCGTTGTTGTTGAAGTCGACGTCGTCGCACGCGACCGGGTTGCAGCCCGGGTCTTCCGTGAAGACCAGGTTGAAGGCGAGGCCCGCCGAAGCGTTGTCGGCCCAGTTGCCCACGCGGAGGTAGTAGGTCGCGGTTGCCGCAGCCTGGAAGATCACCTGCGACTCCACCGTGTTCTCATCGATGTCGTCGTTGCACCACACAGCTTGATCAGCGGCAGTGGGGCACTCGGAGTAGACCGCGATGCGGGTATCGGCGGCGAAGCCGATGGTGTTGAAGTCAACGGTGCCGTTGCACGTGGGGGTGTAGGCGAACCACAGATCGTTGTAGAACTGGCCGTCGCCGCTGATGCACGACTCGGTGAAGCCTTCCGTGCCCGTGTTGCAGGTGAACCATCCATACGTGCCGGGCGTGACCGCCAGCGGGGCTGCACAGGTGTCATGCGCCAGCGATTGCGGCGTGAAAGCGATGTTCAGCACGCCCGGATTGCCCACCGCGCTGGCGTACGAACCCACGCGGATGATGTAGCGAATGTTGGGAACCGCGTTGAACGTCAGCTGCGACTGCAGATTGCCGAAGCCGATGTCATCGTTGCACGCGATGGCCGCGTTGGCGCCGATGGGGCAGGTGGTGCCGTCGACGTCGGGATAGACCGCGATGCGCGTGTCGAAGTTGGAGCCGATCGTGTTCACTTCAACCGTGCCCGCGCACGAGGGGCTGTAGGTGTACCACAGATCCTTGTAGATCTGACTGCTGCCGAAGGCGAGGCACGAATCGTCGGGCAAGCCGTCGGTGGACGCAGCGCAGTTGTTGAACGGCGTGGTGCCGGTGGTGGTGGCGATGGCGTTGAAGCAGCTGTCGTTGGGCAGGCTCGCGCTGAACGCGTTGAGCGTGAAGTCGCCGAACGCGCCGTTGTAGCCGCTCACGCGGATGGTGTAGGGAACGCCGCCTTGGGCCGTGAACGTGAGCCGCGAGTAGCGCAGCGGCGCCGCGAAGTCATCGTTGCACGCGATCTCGCCAGCGAGCGTACTGGGGCAGCCCGCAAGCACGCTGAGCACGGTGTCCCAACTGGTGCCCTGGGTCGAGATCGTCACATCCTGCGTGCACGGCGCGGTGATGGTGTAGTACACGTCAGGCGATGCGTTGGAGTTGCCGCAGCTTGAGAAGCCGTTGGCCGCCGCGACGCGCGTCGTGCCGAACGCCGTGCCGCCCAGCGCGAGCGACTGGCGGTTGGTGCAGGTGTCATTGCTCGGCGCGCTGGGTGAGAATCGCGAGAAATCGAGGTAATAGATGTTGCGGGTGTCGTTGAACAGATACACGCGCAACTTGACCGTGACGGGGAAGTTGTTGGGATTGGTCCAGTTCACGCTCTCGAAGTTGCCCACGCTGTTTGAAGAGGCGAGCGTGGCGCCGCAGTTGTTGAGCAGCGTGATGTCAATATCGCCGTTGTTGGTGTCAAACCCGCCCACGCCGAAGCTGACCGTGCCCAGCGCGCCCACCGTGAGGCTGTACCAGTCTTCATCGACGCTCTTGACGATGCGGCTGTACAGCGTGCCGTTGAAAAAACTGTCGAGGTTGCGAGCGGTCGCACACGAGTCGTTGTCCTCGCTGTTGTCGTCCCAGTTGGACAGGTTCATGACCGACTGATAGCTGCCGATGAAGTTGCCCCAGCGACCGTAATACGCGTCGTCGCTGCTGCAGCCGTCCGAAAGCGAGGTGTCGCACGAAAGCACGCCCACGACGGCGCCATTCAGCAAGTACAGCGGCGAACCGGAGGAACCGCCCTCCGTCAGCCCGCTATTCCAGTCAATTTCCGCGCCTTGCGTCAGTCCAGTTGCCCCGCAGGAATCAAACTCATCCCAGATGTCACCAAACGCGATGCGTTTGAACGCGCCGCCCGGGTGGCTGATGCCGTTGACAAACGTGTCCTCAGCGATCGACGCCTGCCAGCTCACGCCGTTCCACCACAAGTTGCGCGGCACGACGCCCTCAAGCATGACCAGGCTCATGTCCGTCGCCTGCGTGGACAGCAGGTAGCTCGCACGCACGCTGCGTTGCATGCTGCCGAGAGACGGCACGCTGCCGTTGCAGCCATTTGACTCAAAGAACCAGTAGACTTCGAGCGAGTTCAGCGCGCCTGACTGATCGCGCATGCAGTGCAGCGCGGTGAGGAAGTACGGCGCCAGGTCACCCGAAGCATTGTTCAGCATGCTGCCTGTGCACGCTCGCGCGCCGTCAGTGCGCACGAACGCCATGCGCCCGACGCTGTCACCCACCGTCGTCCAGTTGGGATAGCAGTTCTGGTCAAGGTGACAGGGCAGTTCCGTCTCGGCCGAGTAGCCGATCAACCCCGTGCGCGGATCGCGATACATGTGCACGACCTTGTCAATCGTGAAGTTCGCGTTGAAGCGAGCATCGGCGATCTCAGGCGGGAAGTACACCTCGACGCGGGCCGTGTTGTTCCAACTCGTCCACGCCCAGAACTCGCCCTTGTCGCCGGCGGCTGGTCCGTTGGGCCCTTTGCCGACATAGGGCGAAGGCAGGTTGCCGGGAATCGCGGGGTCATACACAATCGCCTTAGCGCCTTCCGGCAGATCAAAATCCGCGAAGTGCACACGCACGCCGAACGCGCCTTCAGCGTGGACATCCAGCACCCACAGCCAGCCGCCCTCGGCCGTGTTGATCCACGTGCCCATGCCCACGTCAAAGCCCGGAAACTCGCGGATGATCCCTTCGCGAATCGCGCCGGTTTCCAGGGCATCTTCCGCGATGATCGGAGCAAGATCGATCGCATCCATGGGCTGCACCGGCACGTTCATGGTCGTCAGATCGACGCCCAGCGAGGCGGAAATCGGCAGCGGCGCGGGCTTCTGCGCGAGGACTTGCGGATCGATTCCCGGACCCGCTTTTCCCGCGAATCCAGGCGCGTTCTGCGCCTGTGCGAGGCCGGCGAGTGCGGCCACCGACGCGACGAAGACGCTCAGGCCTCGGCATACGCTTGTTCGGACGAAGTTGTGTGTGCTATGTGACATCGATTGAACTCCCAACGCCGCGGAACACGGTGCGGCACCTGGTTCGGCGATATCCAGCGCAGAATCCGGCCACGAGAGTTGCGAAATTTGTTGAGCGACGAGCGAGAGGCCCCGTGGAACCGATCGAAAGCCAATCTGCGGCCCGTCAAGCGCTCGAAGCCGCGCTCGCCAAGGCGACCGCGGGTGGCACCTCGTCGATGGATGTGCTCCTCCAACTTGTCTATGGCGAACTGCGCGAGATGGCTCAGGCCCGCTTGCGACACGAACCCGCGGGCATCACATTGCAGACGACCGCGCTGGTCCACGAAGCCTATTTAAAGCTGCTGCCGCGCCGCGAAGGCGTGTGGGCAGGGCGCGAGCACTTTCTGGCCGCGGCGGGCGAAGCGATGCGACGCATCCTTGTCGATCACGCACGCGGCAGACATCGGCTCAAGCGGGGCGGCGAACTGGTGCGCGTCGAACTCAACGACGCGGCCATGATGCGAGATGATCGCGAACTGATCGAACTCGATGACGCACTGCAGCGGCTGCAAGCGATCGATCCGGTGGGCGCGCACGTGGTGACGCTCAAGATGTTCAGCGGCATGACCGAAGCCGAAATCGCCGCAGCGACTGCGATCAGCGAGCGCACCGTTCGCCGGCACTGGGTATTTGCGCGAGCATGGCTGGCGCGCGAGCTGCGAGGCGAAGCGGGCTTGGGAAGCGAGGGTGCGCCATGACGCAGGCCCACCCGCAGTCGGGCGGATTGACGCCCAGCCGGGCGCTGCGTGCCGCCGAGATTCTCGAGCAGGCGCTCGACGCGCCTCCCTCCAAGCAGTTCGATGTCGTGCGAGCCGCGGCCGGCAGCGACGAAGCGATGGAGCGCGAAGTGCTCTCGCTACTTCGCACGCACGCCAACGCGGGCGCGTTTCTGCAGCCGCCCGTCCGTGGCACCGCGCTCGAAGTCGGGTCGCTCCTGGGCACATATCGCGTGGTCGAACGCATCGGCGCTGGCGGCATGGGCGAGGTCTATCGCGCACGCGACGAAGTGCTTGGTCGCAGCGTCGCCATCAAGGTGCTCAGCGACGAACGTGCCCGCGACGCCACGCATATTGCGCGACTGGAGCGTGAAGCCCGGGCGCTCGCCGCGCTCAATCACCCCAACATCGCCGCGATTTACGCCGTGCAATCCGCTCGCGACGGCCACGGCCCGGCGTTAGTTCTCGAACTCGCCACGGGCAAGACGCTGGCGCAGCTGCTTGAGCGCGGTCCGCTGGCGCTTGATGAAACTGTTGCCATCGCGACACAAGTCGCACGCGCACTCGAAGCCGCGCACGGCGCGGGCATCGTCCATCGTGATCTCAAGCCCGCCAACATCGCCATCGCCGACGACGGCACGGTGAAAGTGCTCGACTTCGGCCTTGCAAAGTCGTCCGCGCCGGATGTCGCGCTTCCCACCGGCAGCGGCACCAGCGTCGCACCGGATGTGACGCAAGTCGGCATGCTCGTGGGCACCGTCGCATACATGAGCCCCGAGCAGGCACGCGGCAAAGCGATTGACCGCCGGGCCGATATGTGGGCGTTTGGCTGTGTGCTGTTCGAGATGCTGACCGGCAAACGTCTGTTCACGGGAGACGATGCTGCTGAGGTGTTCCAGCGCGTCGTCGCGGGCGAGGTGGATCTGTCAAGCGTGTCCGCTGCAACGCCGCCCCGCGTGCGCCACGTGCTGGAGCGATGTCTGCGCAAAGACCTCGACAAGCGCATGCGCGACGCAGGCGACGCGCGCGTGGAACTGGAAGAGTCGTTGCTCGCGGAGCCGATCGTCTCATCGACCCGCAATCGCACTCGTTGGCTTCTTGCAGCCGCAGGTGCGCTCGCGCTGGTGGCGGGCGGCGTCTATCTCAC
>DATGWV010000435.1:0-1734 GCA_035299305.1 Phycisphaerales bacterium
ACCCGCCGCTGGCTCAAGCGCAACGTCCTCCCGCGCCTGCCTTTCACCGCGCTCTGGCGATTCCTCTACATGTACATCATCAAGCTGGGCGTGCTCGACGGCGCAACTGGCTTTCGCTTCTGCCTCTTCCTTGCGACCTACGACCTCTTCATCGCCTTGAAGATGGTCGAGATTCGCGCCACAGGCCTCGCGACCACCGGCGCAGTCGTGCCCAAGCCTGCCGCTGCGCCTGCCAAACTGCAAGGTCTCGCCGTCGCAGAAGGCGAAGCGCCCACCGTTCCGCTCTCGCAATACGCCGCCGTCAAAGACGCCACTACGTTGGCCCGCCCCTCCGGCGCGGCCGCCATCGCGCAATCTCCCGTCCCCGCTGCAATCGCCCCTACATCTCCGGTTGCACCTGCCGCACCAATCGCACCCGTCGCACCAATCGCTTCCGTCGCCGCAATGTCAAACCCCGGCGCACCCCTCCCCGACGCCACTCGCCCCGAAGCCGCCGACCTGCGCACCAAGCTCAACCCCACGCAAATGCCCGCCGGCAACTTCCCGCCTGTCGGCAGCGTCAACGTCTCCATTCTCGTGCCCGTCAAGAACGAGCAGCGCAACATCGTCGAGTGTCTTCGCCGCTGCCAATGGGCCACTGAGCTTGTCGTGGTCGACAGCGCAAGCACCGACCAGACCATCGCCCTCTCGCAGGCCATGGGCGCGGATGTCTATCAGTTCAAGTACGACCGCAGCACCGGCTGGCCCAAGAAGAAGAACTGGGCTCTTGAGAACGTGCCGTGGAAGAACGAATGGGTCATGATCCTCGACGCCGACGAGTACATGACGCCCGAACTCGCGCAGGAAATCAAGCGCGTCGTCGAAGGCTCATGGAAGCCCGAAGGCAAGTTCGCGCAGGCCGGCTGCGGCGATGGCTACTGGGTCAACCGCCGCTTCATGTTCATGGGCAAGTGGATCAAAGGCTGCGGCTACTACCCCAGTTGGAACGTGCGCCTGCTCAAGCACAAGCTCGGACGCTACGAACGCATCGGCACGCTGGGCGACACCGGCAGCGGCGACAACGAAGTCCATGAGCACATCCTGCTCTCCACGGGCAAAGCCGGCTATCTCTCCAACGAATTCCTGCACTACGCCTACCCCGATCTCGCCGCGTGGATCGAGAAGCACAACCGATACACCACGTGGGAAGCCCACGCGATGGAAGCCAAGGACAAAGGCGCGGTTCGCGCCAAGATGTTCGGCGAACCCATCGAGCGCCGCCGCTGGATGAAGAGCGTCGCGCGCAAACTTCCCTTCCGTCCCACGCTGCGATTCCTCTACTCGTTCTTCCTCCAACGCGGCTTCCTCGACGGCTACGCGGGCTTCGTCATGTGCCGGCTGCTCGCGTGGTATGAGTTCATGAGCATCGCCAAGTATCGCGAAATGCTCGTGCTTCGCAGCGATGAAGCCAAGCGCGAAAGCATGAACACCAGCGGGAGGCCCTCGTGACCCAGCCGCCGGCCAACACGCCCGCGCCGACCGACTCGCGCGCCCAAAGCGACGACGACGCGCTGGAAGCCATGGCCCTCGCGGACCGCGCGATCAGTCCCTACACCACCAAAGAGAAAATCGGCCGCGTCCTTTGGAATTACGTGGGCCAGAAGCTCTTTCGCTGCACTTTCCACAATTGGTACGGCCTGCGCAACGCCATGCTCCGCGCCTTCGGCGCAACCATCGGCTCGCCCGTCCGGGTGC
>DATGWV010000436.1:0-2275 GCA_035299305.1 Phycisphaerales bacterium
TCGGCGTACGCGCTGGAGCGCGGCAGCGACTGGCTGGTGCCCTGTTACCGCGAGAACGCGGCCCTGTGGATGCACGGCCTGCCCATGCACTACGTGCTCTTGCACTGGATGGGCGATGAACGCGGCAATCAGATTCCGCCCGGGGTCTGCCAGACGCCCCTGTGCATTCCCATCGGCACGCAGCCCCTGCACGCGGTGGGCATCTCGTGGGCGTTCAAGATGCGCGGCGAGAAGAAACTGGCCATTACGTACTTTGGCGATGGCGCAACCAGCGAAGGCGACGTGCATGAGGCGCTGAATTTCGCGGCAGTCTATCAGACGCCGACGATTTTCTTCTGCCAGAACAACCAATGGGCCATCAGCGTGCCGCGTGAGAGCCAGATGAACAACGAAACCGTGGCGCAGCGCGCCATCGGGTACGACATTCCGTGCCTGCAGGTGGACGGCAACGACCTGCTCGCGGTGTACAAGGCCACGCGCGACGCGGCCAAGCGCGCCAAGAGCGGCGGCGGCCCCACGTTCATCGAAGCGGTCACGTATCGCCTCGCGGACCACACCACGGCCGACGATGCGCGTCGCTATCGCGACCCCAAGGAAGTCGAAGCCTGGGTGGGCAAGGATCCCATGATCCGCCTGCGGAAGTATCTCACGGGCAAGGGTCTGTGGAACGACGACAAGCAGCGCGCTCTCGATGAAGAGGCGAAGGTCATGGTCGCGGATGTTATCAAGGCGGCGGAGACGATCGTCAAGCCGACCACGGATGACATCTTCGATCACGTGTTCGCGACGCTGACGCCTGAACTCGAACGGCAGAAGCGCACGATGCGCACGCACAGCCTGGGGCAACATCCTGAGCAGGCGGGGCTGGCGCGGTGAGCGAGTGATTCAACACAACGACCGGCGGGGGACTGATGGCGTGCGCTGTGTTCGGGCTGCTGATGGTGATTGTCATCGCGATCCTCGCGGTGCTGTTCACCATGTCAGATCGCAGCAAGTGGCAGCGACTGGGCATGCGCTGCGAGCGATGCGGCTATGACCTCGCAAGCCTCATCACCGAGCGCCAGCGGACGCATCCCGACGAGGTGCGCTGCACGTGTCCTGAGTGTGGAACTGGCTGGGTGCCAGAACATATTCGTGAGCCGTCAGCCGCTTCAAAGATACATGCTCCCCGCAAACGCATCGCGTTGGTGCTCGTGCTGGTCTGGATCGTCATCGGCGTGATAGGCATCAGCCTTTTCGTCGCGATTTACTCGTCCAACGGCTTTGGACCTCGTACCAATCCCCTGCTCAACGCGATCGCGAGCAAGTCGTCGGGACTCGCAGGCGTGCTTGTCATCGCCGGACCGCTTGTGTGGATCGCCTCGCTCCTGTTGGTTATTCGCGCTGCGACGAAGCGACCGGGTGATGGCGAACGATCATGAGTACCTCACGCCTTCTCCGCGTGCTAGCGCGGCAACAATGCTCCATGCGCATTCTGCTCGTGAGCGTGGTGGTGGCGGCGTGTTCGGGGCTTGTCGGCTGCGGCAAGGGAGATGACTTCAAGCCAGCTGTCGTGCAAGGCATGGAAGTGCCCGCCGAGTGGGGAACCGCACGGCGTGACTTCGCCGAGAATCGCGAGGGCGGTGATGGCGTGACCGTCAAGAGCGTGCTGGATGCAGAGATAGCCCGGTACAAAGGTTGGACGCCCGGCGTCCAGGTGGAATCGACGACGGACTCGTCAGCGGTGCTCGTGCTCGACGCGACGGACTTGCGGCGTGGCAAAGAAACCGCTGCAGGATTGCCCGCCGACCCGCAGCTCGCCGCGATGCCGCCCGACAGGATGCGCGTGCTGGTGGAAGTGCGAACGAACGGGCCGGTGTTCGTTGTGCGGACGCGCGAGTTTGATATCGCCGATGAGCCAGCGCGCGAGAAACCTGCGACGGGCGGCTAAGACGCTGAAGTTGAAAATGCACAACGCCGCGCTGAGACGCGGCGTTGTTTCATTATCGAGAGTGCACACACGATTCGGTGCGCTCGGCCGCGATCACTGATCAGCCGGACGCTCAGCCTGTTCCTGCTGCACGGTTTCGCGGAGCTTTGCGAGCGCTCGCTTGAGCGGCGACATGCCGAGCGTCGTCTGCTGGCCCGGCTGATCACCTAGGCCCAGCGGCGCGGTGATGATGGGCGTGGCTGGCTGCGGCTCGCTCGCGGAAACTGCTGTCGCCACGGGCTCCGTGGCTGCGGGCTCTTGCGGAGCGGGAGCGACGACTTCAATGACTGGCGGGTCGGCGGGTGT
>DATGWV010000437.1:0-39762 GCA_035299305.1 Phycisphaerales bacterium
GTGGGGGGGTGAAGGGTTCAGGTTGACGGGGTGAGATTGTCTTTGGAGCGAAGCATGTCGCATGGGGCGCATCAGGCATTGCAGTCGGTTCTGAGTTCTCACGCGCTCGATGGTGTTGGAATGGGTTCGCGCATCGAAGATGTCACGTTGAGGTGGGGGACGCCCGAACAAATCGGCGAAATGCGGCGCGGAGGGCACCGATATGCGTGGGGATCTGTTGAGATATTCACGAACGAGTTGCATCAGGTTGAGATGCTCGTGGTGTGCTTCGTGAGTCTGCAACTACCGGCAGCGGCGGGCATCGCGGCGGTGTGCGAGGCGTTGTCGGCGTTGCGTGAGGCGGACTTGCCAGGGATGTGCGAATTGCAGCCGCCGCTTGGTGTGTGGGATCAGAGGACGTATGGGGACGGCACGGTGGAAATCGTGCTCTCAAGAGAAGATCCCAGCGAGCCACTTGTGCTTCACAAGATCGTTCTCTCGAGGCTGCCGTCGTGATCAGCCCGCGCGACTTCACGGCCGGACAGCCGGACGTTGGTTGTGCCATGCAATCAGACGGTCAAAAAACTCCTTCGCTGTAGACACGTTGAATCGGAACAGCGGTGACGTCCTTACATGCACACTGATGCGGGAAGATGTCGCTTCGTCTTCAACTGTCATGGTGGTGGCGGCGAACACGAAAGCGCCATCGACGTTGCGCGATACGCCGACAGCCGTTAGCGTGCTCGAAGGCGACAGCTGAAGTCGTGTGTCTCTACCGACTGCGATGGCGTTTGTCGATTTGTCCAACGCCAGGCACGATGTCCTTGCCAGCTTCGACATATATACCAGTGCGGCGCAGAGCAGCAACAGGCAGAGCGAAAGCGCGACTGACGCGTGGAAGACAAGCGAGTGCATCGACGAAAACCAGCCTCGCTGTAAGCCGACGATATTCAGTGCAGTTGATAGTGCGAATGGTGCTGGCGAAACAAGACAAGTGAGCAGCAATATCAATGCTGTGGTCTTTCGTGTGTGTATCTCATATCGCAACGTACTCGCGTCTTCTCGCACTGTGTACACGTATTGATACAGGTCGACTTTGATCGATGATGGATCCTGCATCGGCTGGATGATCCGGACAGACACGTTGCTGATCCTGAGGCATGACGCAAGCGTGAAACTGTGTTCAGCAGGCGTCATGAAACCTAGAACACGTGCGGTTACGGATTCACGGCCATCACGACCTTGATGCCTTCGCCGGAGATCATGGTTTCGTGGGCTTTTTTGAACTGTTCGAGCGGGAATTCGTGGGTGACGATGTCTTCGAGCTCCAAGCGACCTGAGAGGAGGAGTTCTTCCATCTGGTACCAGGTCTCGAACATTTTGCGGCCGTTGATGCCCAGGACGGTGCAGCCTTTGAAGATGACGAGTTTGTTGATGTCGAAGGTGACGGGCTTGCCGAAGAGGCCGAGCAGTGCGGCGGTGCCGCCGTTGCGGAGGGCTTCGAAGCCTTGGGTGAGGGCGGGGGCGGCGCCGGACATTTCGAGGAGGACGTCGGCGCCTTCGCCTCGGGTGTGTTTGCGGATTTCTTCGATGAAGGCGGGCACAGGCGGGACGCCTGTGCCACCCGCACTCATTTCGCGCGGGTCGAAGGCTTCGGTGGCGCCGAGTTTCTTGGCGAGGGCGCGGCGCTTGGGGTCGAGGTCGGTCGCGAAGATGCGGCTTGCGCCGGCGGCTTTCGCAACGGTGATGCTCATGAGGCCGATGATGCCGGTGCCTGTGACGAGCACGCTCTTGGCGCTGACGTTGGCGGCCATGACGGTGTGCACGGCGTTGCCGAGAGGATCGAGCACGGCGGCGATTTTGTCGGGGATGCTGGCATGGACGGGCCAGACGTTTTCTTCGGGGACGCAGACGTATTCAGCGAAGCAGCCGTCGCGGTCGATGCCGATGATTTTGGTGTCGCTGGCGATGTGGGCGTTGCCGGTGCGGCTGTTGTAGTCTTTCCACGCGGTGATGTGGCCTTCAGCGCTGACGCGCTGGCCCGGCTTGTAGTTGGTCACGGCGCTGCCGACTTGTTCGATGATGCCGACGAATTCGTGGCCCGTGACGATGCCGACGGGGATGCGGCCGGCGGCCCAGGGGTCCCATTCCCAGATGTGGCGATCGGTGCCGCAGATGCCGACCTTTTTGACGCGGATGAGGACGTCGCGCGGGCCGGGCGTCGGGACGGGGCGATTGGAGACGAACTGGAGTTCGGGGCCGGCGTGGTGCTTGATGAGGGCGCGCATGGTGGAGCGGGTGGGAGGAGCGACTTCGATCGGGCGAGCGGCGAGGGTTGTCATGGGTGGCTCGGGGGTTGCTCGTGGGAGAGGCGGGAGCAAAAGCGTAGACGTGTTTGGGGAACACGCGAGCGGTGATCAGGCTTTACTGGCGCGCTCGAGCACGCAGGCGGCCATTTGTTTGGCGAGGCGAGCGGGCTCGCCTGGGTCGTTGCCTTGCATCTGGCCGACGACTTGTGCGGTGACGATGGAGCCTTCGATCAGGATGTTGAGTTGATCGGCGACGGCCTGCGGATTGGCGAGGCCGGCCTGCTTGGCGAGATCGGCGAGATAGCGGACGATCGTGCGTTTGTGCTCGGCGGCGACTTGGCGCGGGGCGGATGAGGGGTCGCTGAATTCGGCGGAGGCGTTGATGAACATGCAGCCGCAGAAGTCTTTGCCTGTGAACCAGTTCTCGTGGTAGTCGAAGACGGCGAGCAGGCGATCGGTGGGGGTGTGGGCTTTGGACTCGACGAACTGCATCATCTTGTTGCGGAAGATCTCGTCGCGGCGGCGGAGGGCGGCGAGGATGAGCTCGTCTTTGGACTTGAAGTGGTTGTAGATGGTCATGCGGCTGATGCCGCTTTCTTCGAGGATGCGATCGAGGCCGCTGGCGTGGAAGCCGTGGCGGTAGAAGACGCGCATGGCGGCATCGACGAGTTCGTCGCGGCGGCTGGGGGGCATGGGGAGCTCCAAGGTCTAGATTGACCGATCAGTATTATACGGTTGGGGATTGTGACGGTTCACTGGAGAAAATTGAGAGAAGTCGTAACCAAGTTGAGGCGACGTGCATCCACTATACATACTGACCAGTCAGTATAAATGTTCAAAGCAAGGAGTTTGCAATGAATCGTCGTGAAGTTCAGCGTGGTATGGGTTGGAGGAGTGCAGCGTGGGTGGCGGCGATGGTGCTGGCGGCCGGGACGGTGATGGCTGGCGAGGCCGCTCTGAAGGGGCAGGCGGCACCGGCGACGGAGAAGGCGTCTGAGCAGGTGGGCACGGATGTGAGCGTGCGGTACAAGACGGTCAAGGTGGATGGGCTGGAGATCTTCTACCGCGAGGCGGGGGCGGCGGACAAGCCGGTCATTCTGCTGCTGCACGGCTTTCCGAGTTCGTCGCACATGTTTCGTGATCTGATCCCGCAGTTGGCGCGTGAGTATCGGGTGATTGCACCGGACTATCCGGGGTTTGGGAACAGCGCGATGCCCAGCGTGAGCGAGTTCACGTACACGTTTGACAACCTGGCGAAGGTTGTGGATGGATTCACGCATGCGGTTGGCGCTGCGAAGTTCACGATGTATGTGCAGGACTACGGCGCGCCGATCGGTTACCGCATCGCGAGTGCGCAGCCGCAGCGCGTGCAGGGCATCATCGTGCAGAACGGCAATGCGTATGTGGAGGGCTTGCCCGATGGATTCTGGGCACCGCTGAAGGAGTACTGGAAGAACCCGACGCCTGCGCTGCGGACGCAGTTGGAAGGCTTCTTGACGCTGGACACAACCAAGTGGCAGTATCTGCACGGCGCGAAGGATGCGGAGAAGATCAGTCCTGATGCGTACTTGATGGATCAGGCGGGATTGGATCGGCCCGGCAACAAGGAGATTCAGATTGCCTTGTTCAAGGACTATGGGTCCAATCCGCCGCTGTATCCGCAGTGGCAGGAGTATTTCCGCACGCATCAGCCGCCGACGCTGATTGTGTGGGGGAAGAACGATCAGATCTTTCCGCCTGCCGGCGCGGAGCCTTACAAGCGCGATCTCAAGAACCTTGATTTCAATCTGCTGGATACGGGGCACTTTGCGCTGGAAGAGATGGGGGATGTGATCGCGGACAAGATCAAGGTGTTCATGCGGGAGCGCGTGAAGCCGGCTGCGACGACCACGCAGCATGATGAGAGCGCGGGCACGAAGTGATGCGCGCGGTTTGAGGCAAGACGGAAGCAATGTGACGCGGCGTGGATCGGTCGATGGGTGTTCCGTCGATGGTGCATGCCGCATGGACTGATCGAAGCATGAAAGGGATTGCAGATGGCACGTTTACCGATTCAGAGTGTGGAGAGCGCGGTTGGCAGCAACAAGGACATCTTCGCGGCGTTGCAGAAGGGTTTGGGCGTGGTGCCCAACATGACGCGTGTGATGGCGAACTCGCCGGCGGTGCTGCAGGCGTTCGCGCAGTTCAACGGCGCGCTGGGTGGAGCGAAGCTGCCTGCACAGATTCGCGAGCAGATCGCGCTGCTGACGGCGGAGCACAACGAGTGCACGTACTGCCTGTCGGCGCACACGGCGATTGGCAAGGCGGTCGGGCTGACGCAGGCTCAGATGGACGGGGCACGGCATGAGGAATCGGCTGACCCCAAGACGCTGGCGGCGTTGCAGTTTGCGAAGGCGGTGCTGGTGGCGCGGGGCGGCGTGGGTGAGGGCGAGCTGCGGGCGGTGCGCGCCGCGGGATTTGGTTATGCGGAGATCGCTGAGATCGTGGCGGCGGTCGCGCTCAATGTGTTTACCAACTACTTCAACCGGGCATTTGATGTGGATGTCGACTTCCCGGTCGTGCGGGCGCATCACCACGTGTGATGGTCGGGGCGGGGTTTACCGTGTATGTGTCGGACCTCTGGCGGCTATCCGCCAGAGGTTTGTCGTTTGGGGAGTCTGTTTGGGCTTGAGCGGGGTGAATGCTCGATAGAACGAGGGCGGTTTGGCGGCGACGCGAAGAATCTGCGGGAACGCACGCTCGCTAAGAAAGCGCGGCTGGTTTGGCGGCGGAATACGGTTGCTGGTTGGCGATGGACGTCAACGTGATCGGTGATGTGGCAGAGAGATACCCGGACCTTTGCAGAGCCTCAGGTCCGGCGTCCGGGAGCGATATGGCGACGGCGGCTTCCAGTTTCCTGTATGTGGCGACCCGACCTGAGGGTGGGTATCGCGTGGGGACGCTGCAGGGGAAGGATGAGCGGCATGTGGTCGCGCAGCTGCGCAAGCAGCGGCTGGTGCCGGTGCGGACGATGGAGTTGCCCAAGTGGGCGGCGGCGTCGGGGAAGGTGTCGCTGAAGGATCAGGGGGAGATTCACCAGCAGTTGGCGCAGCTCTTGTCGCGCGGGGTGCCGCTGGTGGAGGCGTTGGAGGTTGTCGAGCAGTCGGTGTCGGGCGGGACGCAGCCGAAGGTGACGAAGGTGAAGGAGATGGTGTCGGCGGGGTCGGCGTTTTCGGGTGCGTGCGCGGCGACGAAGCTGTTTGATGATGTGACCAATGCGGTGTACGCCGCGGCGGAGAAGACGGGGGACCTGGCGGGAGCGGCGGCGCAGCTGAATCAGAGTGCGCGGCGGCAACTGGCGATTCGCGGCAAGGTGGGGACGTTGTTGGCGTATCCGTCGATGGTGCTGATGATCAGCATTGGCGCGAGCTTGGTGCTGCTGACGTACGTGGTGCCCAAAGTTGGAACGACGCTGCAGGAGCAGCTTGCGGCGACGGGGGGCGAGCTGCCGCTGTATACGCGTGTTTTGATGACGGTGGGGATTTTCATTCGCGACAACTGGATGTGGGTGCTGCTGGGGACGGTTGCGGCGATTGTCGCGATGGTGATTTTCCGCGCGAAGGTGCTGCTGTTTCTGCAGGGCATGTTGCGGCGGCTACCCGTGATGAAGGATGTGGTGCTGGCGCAGGAGTCGGCGCGGTTCTTTACGGTGATGAGCGCGATGAGCCGGACGGGTATTCCGCTGGCGGATTCACTGGGCGTGGCGATTCCCAGCGTGCAGCACGTGGCGCTGCGGCAGCAGCTCATGACGCTGCGGACCAAGCTGATCGAAGGTGGCGTGCTGCGGCACTTGATTGACAAGGTGACCGCGCTGCCTGTGGGCACGCGGCGGCTGATGATCGCGGCGGAGCGGTCGGGGGACTTGCAGCAGGCGTTTGAGACGCTGGGCAAGGACATGGAAGATGAACTGGATCGGCGGACATCGCGATTGCTCGCGGTGCTGGAGCCGGGGCTGATCGTGCTGATGGCGGTGCTGATCGGCGGGCTGATTCTGTCGATCATGATTCCGCTGCTGACGATTACCGGGCAGGTGGGGGGATGAGGGAGAAGGCACTGGGGACTGGGCACTGGGGGAAAGGCAGAGGAGAACGGGAGAGCCGGAGCGGGGAAGAATGCAGGGTTGGCTACAACTGGCAGGCACAGACGGGACGTCTGTGCCACCGGCACACGAGAGATTGGCACTGGAGATTGGTCATGCAGAAGCGGCATGTTGAGAATGTGGTGGCGCGGCGCGGGTTCAGCTTGCTGGAGCTGTCGCTGGTCGTGGTGATCATGGGCATTCTGGTGGCGGTGGTGGCGGTGAACGTGTCGGGCCAGGGTCAGAGGGCCAAGACCAAGGCGACGGAAATCAAGCTCAAGGACATGAAGCGGTATCTTGAGCAGTACAAGCTCGACAAGAACGAGTATCCGCCCGCGCTGGCTGCGCTGGCTGCGGAGAAGCTGATTGAAACGGGCAAGACCAAGGATGCGTGGGACACGGAACTGAACTACGACCCGCGCGGTCGCAATGCTGATCAGCCGTTCATTCTGTCGTCGAGCGGGCCCAACAAGATTCTGGGTGATGAGGACGACATGAGTGTGTGGGACCTCAAGTAAATTTCTAAATGGCCAAATTGCTAAATGGCCAAATGAAGGCAGGTAGGCAGGCATGCGGCGGAGCCGGTCCAATCGCGATGGGTTGACGTTGATTGAGGCGGTCGCCGCGATCACGTTGCTGGCGGTGTTGGCCACCACGGTGCTGTCGTCGTTGTCGGGGATGATCAAGGCGCAGACGCGGCAGTTGCAGCGGCTGGGTGCGGGCGAGATCGCGAATCGGTTGATGCTGCAGTATTTGGATGATCCGCAGACGATGCCGGCGGAGGGTTTGCCTGTCGCGTATGACGGGGCGCGGTATCGGTGGCAACTGGCGAAGAGTTCGGCGCGATTGACGCCTGCGGTGGCGGGCGATGGCTCGCGCGGCGGGCTGAGTCTGGATCGCTTGGGCACCGTCACGATTCGCGTGTGGCTGAGTGAAGAGTCGGGCGGGTCGCAGACGTACGGGCCGGCGGGCGTGCCCAGCTACACGCTGACGCGCGTGATTGATCCGACGTATGTGTTTCGCAATCCTGACAGCCTGGACAACATGATCAAGAACCCGCAGCGCATGCGTGAGTTTCAGGAGATGTTCACGGGCGTGGAGCAGGGCGGCTTTATCAATCGGCGTGATGGCAACGCCGCGCGGCCCGGCACGGGCTCGACGAACAAGCCGACGAATCAGCCCGCGCGCGATAAGGGGTCGTCAGCAACTCCGATGACGCCCAGCAAACCCGCAGGCAACGGCCAGCAGGGAGGCAAGGGCGGCGATGGCATCAAGCGCGACGGCGGGGCCCAGCCGGGGCGAAAGACGGGCGGATGAACGCGCCACGCACACAACGCGGGCGAATGGCGACGACGCGCGGGCGGCGGGGTTTCACGCTGCTTGAAATGGTGCTGGCGGTGATGGTGGGATCGATGGTGGTGGTGCTGTCGATCGGGCTGCTGACGAGCATTGAGCGCGGCAACGGCATGATGAGCGCGCGGACCGAGCAGACGGCGGAGATGCAGACGACGCGCATGGTGATGAACCGCGCGTTCAATTCGATTCTCGCGTCGCAGCCGCCTCAGAATCAGGGGCGGGCTCCGGCGGTGGCGACTGCCACGGCGGAAGGCGCGGAATCTGCAGCACCGGCTGCGCCGACGCGATCACAGCCGCCGCGCGTGATGCTGGATCAGGATGCGCGCGTGGGCGGCGTGATGGAGCGGCGCGAGCCGGACGGGACGATTGTGCAGCAGGTGCCGCAGCGGCTGGAGATTGTGCTGCTGGATTCGCCCGTGCCGAGTGCGAGCAATGTTGATCCGTTTGCGCTGGCGCGGGTGGCGAAGCGCGAGGCTTCTCGCAAGAAGGCGCGCGAGTTGGGGACGGATCGCGCGAATGGTGGCGAGGGAGCGGACGGGGTGCTGGGCGTGATGGATGACATTGCGTCGCCGACGACTGAAGAGCCTGCGACTGATACGGAAGGCAACGCGACGGAAGACGGCGAAGCGGGCGAGGATGGCGAGGGGCAGGCGGTAGAGGATGGCGACCTGGGTGTGCGGGCTGTGCGCGGCGTGTTTGAGTTGGTGCCGCAGTCGTTGACGGTTGCACAGCGCGAGCAGCTTCGTGAGAGTGTGCGAACCAAGCCGATTTATGAGTTGTGGTGGCGGCCTTTGGCCTCGCCTCAGACGGTTGATGAATGGCTGGCGATGTCGCGCGGTGAGCAGATGCTGGAAACCGCGCGGCTGGGCAAGCCTTACAAACTCGCGAGCAATCTGACGTTTGCGCGGTGGCGCATGTTTGATGATCGCGAGAAGCGCACGCGCTACGAAGCGACGGTGTACAACCAATTGCCGGCGTATGCGGAGTTTGAAGTTGAAACGACGGCGGGGCTGCGGCACCAGTGGTTGTTTGAGATTGGCTGGGCCATTGGGCCTGAGACGAGTGCGGAGCGGGAGGCGTCGCGCGGGCCGGGCGGCAACACGCAGCGCAACACGATTGGCGCGGGTGGTGATACGCCGACGGGGGGTGGCAGTGGACGCGTGCAGCCGGGGAATGGTGTGGATGCGAGTGGGGCGGAGAGCAAGAGTGGGGGTGGGAAGTGAAGAAGAGGGAATGCCTGCCGCCCCGGAGGGGCGGCCCACCAGTGAGTGGCTCACCGCGGCGCGGGTTTGCGTTGCCTTTGGTGGTGTTGCTCACGGTCATTGCGGGCATCATTCTCGCCGCGATGTTGGAGCGATTTGGCGGGCAGGCGGTGTTCGCGCAGCGGCAGCTTGAGCAGTATCGCGATCATCACATCGCGCGCGGGTTGCAGGAGGCGATGCAGGCGTGGGTCAACAGCATTGACACGCAGACGCAGAGCCTGAAGGCGTCGCTGGGTGAACGCGGGAAGGCGTTTGATCTTGAGCTGGATGGCCAGCGCATCAGCGTGTATCTGGAAGATGGACAGGGGACTGCGCTGGCGGAGTTTGCGGGGTTGTCGAGTGATGAGATGAAGTCGGCGGCGGAGACGCTGGAGCACCTGCGAAGGCAGGCGGGGCGGGATGCGCGGCAGTTGATTCGGCGCGAAGGGCCGCTCGCGGTGAGCGTGAAGTCGGCGGATGAGCGCGTGCTGGCGGCGATTGCGCGGGCGTGCTGCGACAGCGGGCGGGCGACGCGGGTGACGTCGGAATTGGTGCGGGCTCGCAATGACGAGGAATTCACCGTCGCGACGATGGCCGAGGCTTTTACGAAGGCGGCGGTTGAGGGCGAAGAACGCGTGAAGCTGATGCAGATGCTGGTGGCTGAGCCCACGTTGTATCGGGGCGTGGTTGAAGCTCCGCGGAGCGGCGGCGGGATGATTCGCTATACGTTCAACGTGCTGATTCCCTCGGGAGCCAACCGGGCTCGGATGTCGGGCGGGGTGACGCGGCCTATGGCGATCATGGATTGGCAGCGCGACCGGGCGGCGGATGAGGCGCGATGATGCCGGCTGCGGATTTGGGCCGGTTTTGGGGCGTGGGTGCGGGTGGAATGCCGAAGTACTGGGTTGATTCGCCTTGCGTGGGGCGTTGGGATGCCGAACGCCCGGAGCGTGTCGGCGAATGATGTCGATGCGGGGCGTGTACGCTTGGGGAGCCGGTTGGAACTTTGTTATGGATCGAGCAAGCGCGAGCAAGATGACGATGTTGGCCCAGGCTGGTCTGGGTGTGGGTGTGCTTGCGCTGGGCGGGGTGGTGTTTGCGGGTTTGAAGACGGCTCCGGCGGAAGACGCGGGCAGTGAGATCACGGTGCCTGAAGTGAAGCTGCCGGAGAGCGTGACGAATCCGACGGCCAAGTCCAACGTGCGGGTGGATAGCGGCGGCACGGCCAATCGATTCGGGCGGGTGGCCAACAGCCCCAAGCCGGTCGTGGTGGCGCCGGCGGAAGAGCCCAAGACCGTGCAGCCTGTGCAGCAGGAGACGCTGACGTATCACGGCATCGCGAACATCGGGCCGCGTGCGCTGGGGCTGGTGCGTGTGAACGGCAAGCAGAAGTTTGTCAGCGTGGGCAGCGTTGTGAGCGGGGACGAGAAGGCGCTGGAGATCGCGGCGGAGTTCATTCGCGTGGGTGCGAACGAGCCGGGCCGACGGATTGATTTGGCGGCGAAAGCTGGTGGCAGCGTGACATTGGGCACTGTGAGCTCGGTGCCCGTCGCGACGGCGATGGACCCCAGCGAACGACTGCGCATGCAGCAGATGGAGCGGATGCGCAACATGACGCCCAGCATGTTCAGCGGCGAGCCGATGCGGGCGGCGAAGGATGTTCCCGAGTACATCGCGGACGCGGACATTCCGCTGTTCCGCAAGGTGCGCTCGCGCGTGCTGAATGATCCGCGCTACGCGGGGCAGGGCGATCCGAATGAAATCGCGACCAAGCTGATGGAAGACGAACGCGCGTTGCAGGAAGACCGGGCGGCCAAGGGCCTGCCGGTGGAGTTGACGCCTGAAGAAGAGCAGAGCGAAGCGGCGCACCTCAAGCAGCGTGATGCGCAAGGGGTGCCCCGGTGAGTGTGCGCGTGGTGTATATGCGGCGCGCGCGGCGCGGCGGACTGGTGGCGGGGCTTCGGCTTGTCGGTGCGACGGGTGAAGCCACATGGACGCCTCGTGTGAGCAGCGAGCAGGACGCGGGCGTCTTTACAGACGCGGCGAAGTGGATCAAGCAGACGCTGGAAGGGCCGCGTTCGCGCGATGCGCTGGAAGCGATCGTGCTGGATGCCAGCGGCGCGACGTGCGCGTGGGTGACGAGCGCGAGCACTGATCTTTCCGCAGTGGCTTCGGCGGCGCGCGGGGCGGGCGTGAATGACGAAGAAAGCGGCAGTGGCGGCAGCGCGATGGAGTTTTTCGCGCCCAGCGACATGGAGTCGTCGGTGCAGCCGCTGGGTGTGGAGATCAAGCCGGAGAGCAAGCACACGCTGCTGAAGGCGCGCAAGCCCAAGGATTTGCCCGCGCCGCAGCGACTGGCGGTCTTGGCGACGGGCGATGTGCCTGGGCGCGTGCTGGTGGATGAACTTGATCGCGTGGGCGTGCGCACGGGACAGGTGTGCACCATCTGGCATGCGATGGCGAGCGCGTGGGGTTCCACGGCCAACTCGCCTGGCACGCCTGTGAGCAGTTCGCGCGAGAGTGTCGCGACCAGCAGCGGCGACGCAGTGGTGGGCGTTGTGCTGATTGATCCCGAAGGGCAACTGCTGTGGTGCTGGGCGCACGAGGGCGAATTGCTCGCGAGCGGCTCGATGCGCGTGCGCGTGGTGCGACCTGTCGCTGTGGGCGGTGATGACACGCCCGATGCGATCATCGCGTGCGACGCGGCGGACGTGGGGCGACTGGTGAATGAGTGGCTTGGGTGGAGCATGCAACTGTCGCGCGGACCGACGCGTGTGGTGTGCGTGCTGCCTGAGTCGATGGGTGACGGGGGCGACGTCGCTACGGGCGATGAAGCGACGATGATGCGCGCGGGCGAGTTTGGCGAAGCTTTCGCGAACAAGTGGGCGATGGCAAGCGTGGACGCGGTGGTGCATGACGACCCCGTCGGCGCGACGCTGAAGCGCATGGTGAACGTGCTGGAAGCGACGCCTGCGAGCGTGTCGCTCAAGCCGGGGCAGGCGCTGGTGGCGCTGTCGAACCGACCCAACGTGCAGACACGCCGGCTGTATGTGTGGGGCGCGGCGGCGCTCTTCGGGGCGGCGGGCGTGGTGGGCGCGCTGGGGTGGATGTTCCAGCGGCAGGCGGCGGCGGCTGATGCACAAGCGGCGGCGTATCGAGCCGCGTGGCAGCAGCCGGCGAAGGACGTGTATCCGCCCGCGTTTGATTCGGGTTTTCAACGCGGCGTGTCGCCTTTGCAGAAGCTGTCTGACGAAGTGAAGCGGCGCGAAGATGCAATGAGCAAGCCGAGCATCGCGAGTGAAATCAAACCCGTGCTGACGGAGCTGGAAAAGATCTCGCTTGTGCTCAGCGCGCCGAATGTGAAGGTGGAGAACATCCAGCTTGATTCGGGCAGCGTGCCGCGCGTGATGGCGACGGTGCCGACCACGCGCGATGCTGAATTGCTTTTGGAAGGGCTGCGGCGCGTGTCGGGCGGCGTGCTGACCAACTGGACGATGACGATGCAGGATGTGGGCGGCACGGGCGAGCGGCGCGTGACGTTTGAGAGCAAGTGGCCCGATGACAAGCGGACGGAGCGCTAATGAGTCAGGTTGATACCAGCGCGAGCACACTTCCCGGCGCGGATGACGCGGCGGCGGCGCTGTCGCTGGCGGCGGCGCGGACGCAGCGGCGGAATCAGCCGCAGTATCTGGTGTTGCTGGGCGTGTTGGCGCTGGTGGGTGTGGGCGTGTGGACGGCGGTCAAGTGGGCGGGCGCGATGGAAGCCCGTGACACGGCGGAGGCCGCCCGCGGTCAGGCGCAGAAGGCGATGGAAGCTGTGGCGAAGCTGCAGGCGTACGCCGCGGCGGCGCAGGCAGGACCCGCGACGGTCGCGCCGGCGAACATTCGCAGCACGATTGAAAGCGCGGGCCAGCGCGCGGGGCTCAAGAAGCCGGTGGGCGTGGGTTCGCAGAGCACGCAGCGCACGAGTGATGAGAAGTGGAATCAGGTGCGGTATGCGTACACGCTGCGCGATGAGTCGCTGGCGGCGTTGCTGAACTGGGTTGAGATCGTGAAGCAGGACATCGCGGATATCGAAGTGTCGGCCGTGTCGATCGTGCCGGAAGCCAACGAATGGCGACTGACGGTGACGTTTGTGCGGTTTGAACGCAAGGCGGAGGGCTCGGCGACATGAAGCGTGGTGAGCACAAACGTGCGGTGTCGATGGTGATGATGTTCGCGTTGGCGGCGGGTGTCGTCGCTGGCTTGGGCGCGTGCAGGAGCAACACGCCGCGAGCGGGCGATGTGCAGGCGGAGCGCGCGCGGTCGCTGAGTGAGGCGGTGGCGCTTGCGAATCGCGGACAGTCGGCCATGCGCGCGGGTGAGCACACCAAGGCGATTGAGTTCTTCTCGCAGAGCATTCAGTTCGCGCCCGACTTTGGCGCGAGCTGGCACGAGCTGGGCCTGGCGTACATGCAGCGCGGGCAGGACGATGACTACATGAAAGCCGGGCAGGCGCTGCAGCGCGCGGCGAGCCTGATGCCGACGGACCCCAAGCCGTTGCGCAACCTGGGCATTCTTTACCAGCAGCGCGGCTTCGAGGACGAGGCGCTGAAGCACTTTCAGGACGCGCTGGTCATCGAGCCCAACGACATTGACAGCCTGCGCGGTGCGGCGGCGAGCGTGAAGCTGCTGAAGAAGAGCGATTCGCTGACGCTGGACATGCTCAAGCGGGCGCAGATGATCGAGACCGACCCGACATGGCGCGAGCTGATCATGCGCGAGCGCATTCGGGTGGAGAACGAGATCGAAGAGCGCTTGAAGGGTTGAATGGGCGGTGGGGCGAAGTAGGAATTTGGTTATGCGCGGTGCGGGGTGCGCAGACTGGGCACTTCGTCGGTGGTCCATTGCAAGGCGCGGAAGAGGGCTCGCGTGGGGCCGATGATGGCCGAGGCGTTCTCGCGATCGAACGCGGCGATATCGCGTATCGGCAGCCATTGCACGGCGGTGTACTCCCAGTTTGCCGCGCTGGTTTTGGATTGTGCGGCGCTGAGGTCGCCGCAATCGCAGATGAAAACGATGTCGTCGCTTTTGGCGATGTCGTCGCGCGTGATGCCCCACGGGATTCCGGCGGAGATGTGCAGGCCGACTTCTTCGCTGACTTCATCTTGTACGTTGGCGAAGATCATGTCCTGCGTGAGTTCGTGCAGCGATGGCGGTGGCACGCTGATGCCGCCACTGGGGCCGAGTTCCCACATGTCGGCGTAGATGCGGGTTTCGCGGCTGCGCTTGCCGAGCAGCACGTTTTGTGCACCACTGGCATCTCGTGCGGTGAGGATGGCGGTGACGGAGCAGATGCGCACGCCCGTGTTGAGCGGCGGTTGCACGGCGAGGCGCGAGAAGCGATCGCGGCGGGTGTGGATGGTGCTGGCGGCCAAGTCGATGTGCAGCACGCTGAGCATGGGGCCGTCGAAGTAACGCGGGTTAGCCGCGAGTAGTTTGGCCCACGCGGCGTCGATGGTTGCGGAGTTGACGGGCGGCTCTTGCGATGAAACAACCACACGCACAGGCGCGGTGGTGGGGAAGGGGTGAGCTTCCATCTGCGGAATGGAGACGCAGGAGGGCATGTTCACTGCGGAAGTCGCGAAGGGCGCGGTTCAGTCAGACAGAAAGACAGGTTCAACACAGAGAGCACAGAGAACACAGAGAACACAGAGAACACAGAGAACACAGAGAGAATCAGCTCGCGTGTAGCCCGCGTACGCATGATGTTGCGCGTTGACTCGTCGCTGTGTGTTCCGTGCTCTCTGTGCTGACTCTGCGATGCAAACTCACTTGTCGTCGTCGCTGATTTGGCGCGAGCGCGTTCAGCGACCGAGCAGGCCGCCGAAGCCGCCCATGTCGCCGATGCCGTTGGGGAGACCGGCGTTGCGGAACTCGTCGTCCATCGCTTGCTTGACGCGAAGCTGTGCGGCGTTGAGGGCGTGGTTGGTCGCGTCGGCGATGAGCTGGCCCAGGTCATCGCGTGACTTGGCTGCAGGGTTGATCGTGACGCTGAGCACTTTGAGCTCGCCGCTCACAGTGGCTTTGACCGCGCCGCCGCCGGCTTCGCCCACGACTTCGATGGCGCCGACTTTGGTCTTGATGTTGGCGGCGATCTTGTCCTTGTTCTTCATGAGGTTGCCGAGCGCGCCGAGCATTTTCATTTGGTCGAGCATGATGAAACTCCGGGGAAAGTCGAGGATGAATGGATAGTGACAACGTATGCGCGCACAGAAGGCGCATGTACGGGTTTGTGCGCGCGCATTTGCAGTCGCGGAGCGGAGGCGCGGGGATTTTTCGAGAATTTTAGTTGCTTGCGCAGACGGGAGTTGCGCGGCGAATTTTGGATGCGCGTGCGTTTTTGTGCGCGCGCAACGCGTCGCGCGGGGGATTGGGTGAGGGGACGTGTGAACGGCTGTGTGAGTGAGAGGATGAACGACGGGAGCAGTGAGTCGCGTGGCGGGATGGGTGCGCGGCTCGACGGTGACGCGAAGCGGGAGCGCGTTGTCGGAGCGGTGGGCGATGGTGAGCGCGAGCCGGCACAACTGTGCGGCGATCTGCGCGGGGCCGACCGGCTGCGGGGTTGCACGGTGAAGTCAAAGATGGAAGGAGCGAGCGATGGCGTATCAACTGGAAGCGTTTGAAGGTGTGGTGGACGAGGGCGTATTGGGCAACGCACTGGCGGCGGCGGATAAGCAGCGGCCGCTGATGGAGAAGCTGTGGGCGTACTACCGCAACGCGCTGGCGCCCACGCGCATTGCCATGGCGAGCGGAGGAACGGGTGGGCGGTGGTACTCGCAGGCGCAGGAGGGCGGACTGCCCGCGCGGTTTGCAGTGCGGCCTGTGGAGAGCTTGCTGGAGCCGCGTGCGGTGCGCGAGGTGGTTGTTGAGAATGACATCGGCTGGCGCGTGCAGGCGATGGTCGACTTTGTGTTCGGCAAGCCTGTGCTCATTCGCAGCACGGCAAAGGACGAGCGAAAGCGTGAAGTGATTGAGAAGGTGCTTGACACGCTGTGGGAGAACAGCGGCGGAATCGCGCTGCTGCAGGACTTCGCGACGTTGGGGCATGTGTACGGACACGTGGACCTGGTGCTGCGGATGAACGATGCAGCGCTGGTGGAAGCGGGCGAGCAACTTCGCGGCAGTGATACGAGCGCGGCCCCGGAAGCGATCGTGCAAGCGGTGAGCGCGATGCGCGTGGATGTGATCGAGCCGACGCGCGGCGCGCCGGTGCTGGATGAACGCGACTACCGCACGATGAAGGCGTATGTGATCCGTGCGGGCGTGGATCGTGAAAATGGTGGGAAAACAAGCGGATTTGCGGGGTGGCTCGGAGAGGTCGCGCGGGCGGTGGTGGGTGTTCGCAGCGCGAACACCCAGCGCGAGAGCGGGGAGTTGCTCGAAATCATTTCGGGCGACGCATGGCACGTGTATGACGACGGCGAACTGATGTGGCAAAGCACGCATGGGCTGACAGATGGCCAGGTGCCGGTGGCCCACGTGCAGAACATCAGCCAGCCGTTCGTCTACACGGGCGTGAGCGAGGTCGAGCCGCTGATTCCGCTGCCATCGCGCGCGGCCTCGCAGTCGCTCGTGACGCTGACCGACGACACACGTGGGAACGAACCCACGCAAGCGAAAAGGCCCGCCAAACTTCGGCGGGCCTTGCGAACCTTGCTCTTTCTCTCCCAGGTGGTGCTCGCGTGGATCGCAGTCATCGCCGCGATCCGCGCGCTTTAAGCGGCGATGGTCGCCTGGCTCTGCTCGCCCCAGGGGCCGCGTTCGCCGGTGGGGCTCACCCAGCGCAGCCAGTAATACGCGGTCTTCCCCGCGTCCGCACTGGTGTACGGCACGGTAAACGGCGCGCTCGTGTCCACCGCCACAAACCGCAGAGCTTCAGGGCCGGTGGGCGGCGTGGTGCCGACGTAGTGCCAGATCTCGCAGCCCAGCACGCCCGCGGGCTTGGCCTTGCGCGTGGGCGTGGTTTCGTCCACAAAGCGCAGCGTGTGCTGCAAGCGGGCCCCGCACTCAATGCTGCAAATGGGAGCGGTCGTCGGCGGACCAATCGGCCCGGGCTGCTGAGCCACGGTAATGCCCAGCGCCTCGCGTTCGGCGTTGGTCACCACGCTGGAGGCCTGCAAGCGGCGCACGAGCGGACGCACGGCGGCCGTCAGCCCCGCGCGGGCTTCGTCTTTGCTTTGCTTGGCGGCCTGGGCGGCGTTCTTGGCGGCGATGTGAGCCGCGAAATTGGTGTTGAACTGCGTCTGATTGCTCGTGATGGGCGCCAAGTCCGCGGCGGTCAGTCCCAGCGCGGCCAAGTTGCTGTTGGCATAAGTCACAAAGTTGGTTACCCATGCCTGATAGTCAGCATCGGGTCCGGGCAAATAGTCTGCCATGGTTGTCTACCTCTTCCATGCGATTCGGCGGCTCGTGCATCCGGCCCGTCGCACACCGCGATCAGTCCGGCCCCCGTTACCCAAGCCGTCAATCGGCACACAGGGGTGATGCGATACGCCATCGACGCCCCGGTGCCAAGCCTGTACCGCGACGCTCGATTTTGCCGCCCGCGCCTGCGCGGTTCATCACTTTCCTCAGATGTGTGTCGTGCACCGCTGCTGCGCGCCGTCCATGCCACACGTGTGTGGCACGTGTCAGCCGCGAGCACGCACCACGCCACAATCTTGTGCGGCGGCCGAGTTCGCCGCCGGCGCGCTCGCCGCGCACAACCGCGCCACACCGCACAACTCGCACACCACCGCGCTCGCTGCAACGACCCACACGCCCACCCGCGCTGCGCTGTGGCCCCCTTGTTCAACTGGCCGCTCTGCGCCCCGCAGGCGCGACGTGCACCTGCTCAAGATGCCTGCCGACGCTCGCTCCAGTCTCCATGTTTCATGGAATCCAGCTATCCACACGCCAGAGAGGGATGCTGGAGCCCTCGCCGGTCTCCATGTGACAAGGCGTTTGGATACCCACATGCCAGAGATGGCTGCTCACGCCCTCTCCGGTCTCCATGGTTCACGGAATCCGGGTATCCACATGCCAGAGAGGGCTGCCGCCCTCTCCGGCACCTCTCCCGCTCAAGTCACAGCAGTGTGCGAACCCGCCCCGATTCCCCACACGCCCTATGCGGGGGTGTCGAGCGCGGCAGCCCCGGCAGAGAAAGCAGACTGCCCATTTGGCAGCCGTTTAGCTCACTCGGGTATGCATGTCAGCAATCAACTGGCGATTCCGAGTCGTCGGTGGGGGGCACACGGTCTGGCACACGAATTGCCGAGACTCCACACCATGATTCTCAAGACTGCCCACGTGACGAAATACAAGTGTGTGAAGGACTCCACCGAGTTCTCGATCGATAAGGACGTGACGTGCCTTGTCGGCAAGAACGAGGCGGGCAAGACGGCGATTCTGGAGGCGCTATCCAAGGTCAACCCCGTTGACGACGATGAGGGCGGCTTCGACGTTACGCATCACTACCCGCGTCACGAGGTTGACGAGTACCGGGCGACCCACAAGACCAATCCCGCAACGGCTGTTACCACCATCTGGGAGTTGGAGGAAGACGACTACAAGGCGATCGAGGAACTGGTCGGGCCAGCAGCGAGGAACATTGGACCTGTTACCGTCATCAAGAAGTACAACAACAAGCCGTACTTGGACTTCGATTTTGACGAAGGAGCCGTGATTCAGCATCTCCTAAAGACTGCGGAGATGACGAAGCAAGAGCAGTCAAAGTTGAAGGGTGCCAATTCGGTCCAAGAGCTTGCCAAGCAACTAGTCGGAAACTCTGAAGAAGTTGCCGCTCGTGCCTCTTTGTCTGCGACGCTCAAGGAGCGCTTCAAGGACGGCACAGCCGAGGCCGCAGTCCGTAACTTGATTTGGCAGCGGGTGCCGAAGTTTGCCTTCTTCTCCCAGTACCTGCGAATGCCCGGTCAGTTGTCGGCTGATGCTTTTCTCCACCGGATGCAACACAGCCAGCAAACGGACGAGGACAAGGTGTTCGCTTCGCTCTTGGCCATGATCGGAATGACCGTCCAGGAGTTTTCCCAAATCAAGAACACGGAGGACCTTTACGCTAGATTGGAATCCACCTCGAACAAGCTGACCAAGGAACTCGTGCGCTATTGGAGCCAAGGCGAGCACTTGAAGATGATCTTCGACTTCAAGGAGGCCCTATCTGGCGATCCTCCGCCGTTCAACTCCGGTCGCATTCTTCGCACTCGCATCCAGAACACCCGCCATGGTGCCACGACGAGCTTTGACCAGCGCAGTAGCGGCTTCGTCTGGTTCTTCTCGTTCTTGGTGTGGTTCAACCAGTTGAAGAAGAACGTCTCGGACAACCTCGTCATCCTTCTCGACGAGCCGGGCTTGGCTCTGCACGCGTCCGCGCAGGCGGATTTGCTGCGATACATCGAGGATCGCTTGGCACCGACTTATCAGGTCGTCTACAGCACGCACTCGCCATTCATGCTCGACCCATCGAATCTGCTCCGCGCCCGCACGGTCGAGGATGTCTATCGAGAGGTCGGCGACGACGAGGGCCCCGATACCGACCCGCATCGCGGGACCAAGGTCTCCGATCAGGTGTTGCGCGCCGAGCGGGCCACGCTCTTCCCGCTCCGGGCCTGCCTTGGCTACGAGATCACCCAATCGCTCTTCGTCGGCAAGCACAATCTACTTGTCGAAGGCCCGTCCGATCTGCTTTACATCGACTGGTTCCGCCGCAAGCTCGCGGCCGTCAAGCGGACGACGCTCGACCCGCGTTGGACCATCGTGCCCTGCGGCGGCGTCTCCAAGGTCTCGGCCTTCATGAGCCTGTTCGGCGGCAACGAGCTGCATTGCGCGGTCCTCTGCGACTTTGCCGACGGCGGCAAGAAGGAAGTCGAGAAGTTGCGGAGTTCGGACTTGATGCGGGCCGACCACGTTCTCACGGTCGACACCTACGCGGACAAGAAGCAGGCTGACATCGAGGACCTCTTGGGCAATGCTGGCTACGTCGCGCTCGTTAACGCGACGTATGGATTGACGGGGCAGAATGCGATTGCGGCGACAAACCCGGACGGTTCGGAAGTTGATGGCCGCATCGTCAAGTTTGTTGAAAGCGTTTTCCCCGCGCCGAAGGGCGACGCTGCGGACTTCGACCACCCGGCAACAGCTGATTGGCTAGTGCGTCAGGGGATCGAGTACACGCTGACAGACGAGGCCAAGGCCCTTGACCGCTTCGAGCGGCTCTTCACAGACCTGAACAAACTGCTGGATCCTACGTCCGACGGCTTGGTGCCCGAAGTCGTCACTACACTTGGTCGCCGCTCCAATGCTCGGCGGTAGCAGTTTGCTACAGCTGGGGACACTGGCCCCCGGGCACCTTCTGCTTTGGTGAAGGTGGTGGTAGAGTGCGTCTGACGATTGGTCGTGCACTCCTCTGCCCCTCCGGGGCAGGCTTCCCGTTCGCGCATCGCTTCCACGGGTTGCGCTGCGCCCGCGTGGCAACGGGCTGCGCTTCACTCGCGGCTACAACCCTGCGCCCCTTCGGGGCTGGTTCCCTGCCCGTTGGAGCGTTGAGGCAGCCCGCACAACCTCCTGCCTTTGCCTTTCTTTGTGCTCTCTGTACCTCTCTGGTGAACTGCCTTTGCCTTTGGTCTTCTGCCTTCACCCCAGTGCCCAGTGCCTAGTCCCTAGTGCCTTCGCTCCCCGCCTTACGCCGCGATCGTCGCGCTCGCCGTTTCGCTCCATGGGCCCAGCGCGCCTTTGGTGCCGACCCATCTCGTGATGTAGTGGGTCTGGTGGCCTGCCTGGCGAGCGGGAAATTCCAGGCGCATGGTGCCGCCGCTTGCGCTGCCCATGTAGCGGTAGGTGCCGTCACCGGCGGAGCCGGGCGGGGGCAGCGGCGGGGCGGGTTGGTTGGCCGCTGTGACAGCCACGAAGACTTCGGCCCGGCTCGCGCCCTTGGGTTTGCCGCGCCGCGTGGGCGTGGATTCGTCCATGATGCGGAGTTGCTGCGTGCCGCGACCGATGGTCTGGATGACCATCACGGGCCGCGTCTGCGGCGCGAGGCCGCCGGCTTTGCGGCCCGTGCGCACGCTGATGCCCATGGTGGCGCGGTCGGCGTTGGTGGTCGTGGGATAACTCTGCACGAAGCGGGTCACGGGGCGAATGGCGGCTTCGAGCGTCTGCCGGGCCTGGTCCTTGGCGTTGCGGGCGGCTTCGGCGGCGGCCTGCGCGGCGACGTGCGTGGGGTAAAGCACGCGCCATTCTTCGAGGGCCTGATTGAGCGCGGACAGCTCGCCGGTGTCGAGTCCCTGAGCCTTCCACCAGATATCCACGGCGGGAAAGTACTGATTGACCCACGCGTCGAAGTCGCCATCGGGCCGGGGGATGTAATTGTCGCTGCTGGTTGCCATGGGAGGGGTCCAAATGGCCAAATGGTCAAATGGCCAAATGGCCAAATGAGGAGGAATTGCGGGCCTCTATTTGGCAATTTGGCCATTTGGGATTTGGCCATTTCGCCGCGAGCCCGCGCTCGTGCATCACGCACTGACACCGCGCGTCCGTGCGCGTCAGCGCGCCGTCCGCTCGGTCGCGCAGGCGCGCGCTGCTTGCCGCCGCACGCTGCGGCGAGACTTCCCATCGGCTCGGCGGAGCCGCCACTTGAGTGGAAGTGCTCGCCGATTGCTGCGGCGATGCCGCCGAGGAGAAAAACGCCGCCGCCGCCCACGCGGGCGAGCCCGCCGTCCAACCCGGCGGCCCCGCCCAGCCCACCGGCGGCTGGGATGCAGGCTGCCCGGAGGCGCGGCTTACGTGCCCGGGGGGCAGCCGGCGTTCTTCATGTTCCTGCGAACTCGCTGAACGTGGGGATGGTTCTCGTCAAAGTGCTTGAGAAAAATGGCCAAGGCCTTCTGCAAGTTGGCGCACGCGGCGGTGCGGTCGCCTTCGGCATAGCAGATGGCGGCCAAGTTGTTGTAGCGGTTCGCGAAGGTCGGGTGGCCGGGGGCAAAGTGCTTCAAGTCAATCGCGATGGCCCGCTCCATGCTGGCCCGCGCGGCGGGCAAGTCGCCTTGGTCCTGCTGGATCGTTGCGAGGTTGGAGTATCGTGTCGCGAACGTCGGGTGATCGATCGCGAAGTGCTTTGAGTCAATCGCGATGGCTCGCTCCATGCTGGCGAGCGCGGCGGGTAAGTTACCTTGGGCTTTCTGGATCATCGCGAGGTTGGAACGCATCGTGCCGAGGCTGGGATGCTCCGCGCCCAAGTGCTTCTCTGCAATCGCGATGGCTCGCTCCATGCTGGCCCGCGCGGCGGGCAGGTCGCCTTGGTCCCGCTGGATCATCGCGAGGTTGGAGTAGCGGTTCGCGAAGGTTGGGTGGTCTGGGGCGACGTACTTGGAGTCGATGGTAATGGCCCACTCCATGCTGGCCCGGGCGGCGGGCAAGTCGCCTTGATCCTGCTGGATAGTCGCGAGGTTGGAACGCATCGTGCCGAGGTTGGGATGCTCCGCGCCCAAGTTTTTTTCTGCAATCGCGATGGCCCGCTCCATGCTGGCCCGGGCGGCGGGCAAGTCGCCTTGGGCAAGCTGGATCAGCGCGAGGTTGGAATGGCCGGCGCCGTGCTGGGTCGTCTCGCCTTTGTCATCCCAGTGCCGATCCGGGCGAAGGAAGCGGTGCAAGGTGTCGTATCCATCGGCAAACCGTCCTAACCCTTTCAGCGGTGTGTTGAGCCAGTTGGCGATGGACAACCCCGCTTCGGCCTCGCCTGCTTGATCCAGCACACCCGCGAGGTCTTTCAGGGGCGTCAGTTCGGCTCGCAGGGCATCGCGGGCTTGCACGCGGGCGCCTTCGTCTTTGATGTTTTGCGGCCCGGCCAAGGCGTCGTGGCTCGCCTTGCCCCGGCGGATGCCGAGATCGATGATGGCATCGAGCACGGCGCGGCGGCGGTCGGGCTGTGTGTCCAGTTGGTGGCGAGCAAAGGCGGCGTAGACGCGGTGGGGGGAGATGAATGCGCTGTTGTCCAGTGCGCCGCGCAGCATGTCGAGCTTGAGCAGGTGGGCCAGCACCGCCTGGGCCGGGCCGCCGGGCACGCCTTTCACGCTCGCGAGCGTGATGCTCGTGTCGGCCTGCAGCAACGCGGCGAGCCAGAAGGCGGGGAAGCCGCGCGGCGGCAAGTACGCGGCGTACTGCATCGCCACTTGCTCGGGCTGGGGCAGCGAATGAATCGCATCCGCCAGAATCTTGTGCAGGTGGCGGGCGTACCCGATCGTCTCGCTCACGGCGGCATCACCGGCGGGGATGGCTTCCAGCGCATCGTGCTGGACATCCTGCCAGTAGGCCGCCCACGTCGCGCCCGGGGTGTTGCGCAGGTACGCGCCGATGGCGGCCACGTACACCGCGATGTACTCCACGTGCGCCGCCAGATGCAGCACCGGTCCCCAGCGTGCCTGCGTGGCAGCGAACTGCTCGGGGGGCAGATCCAGTTCGGCCTCGCTGATGCCCAGATTGGCTGCGATGCTGCGCGCGGGCGTGACTGCATCGCTCTCCGGCAAATACTGGGCCAGCAGGTTCACCGATTCGCGCGGCGAGAGTTTGTCCACCTTCACCGGGCGGCACTGGCCCAGCCGCTCGCGCCGCGTGGTGGCCAAGATGTGGACATTGCGGCGCGGCAGCAGCCGCTGCAGCGGCTCGTGCGTCCAGTGCGCGGGGTCCGAGATGTTGTCGAGTACCAGCAAGACCCGCTGGGGCGTGCCATCACCATCGCACGCGGACTCGAGCGCGGCGGCAACCGCGCAGGCGGCGGCGAGTTGCTTGTCGGGGTTTGCGAACTTCCGCGCGGCAGCCTCGGCAGCGCGACGCTCTTCGGGAATATTGAGCTTGTCGGCCAGATCCGCCAGGCCCCGGGCCACCGCCAACAACGCAGCCTCGGGCGCGAGCGGCCTTTCGTTGGCATCTTCCGCCGCCGCATCGATCCACACGCACCCGCCGGGGTACGCATGCCCATACTCATGGGCGTACAAGGCCGCCGCCACACTCTTGCCAAACCCCCCGCCCGCGTGCGCCATGGCCTGCGACAAGGAGGCTTTCCCATCGCCTTGGAGGGCGTTACGGATGTCAGTCACCAGCGCGGGGCGGCCGATGCGGTTGGTGGGCAGGGGGGGAATGGTCCACAATTGGCCCCGCGCTGTGCGCTCAAGATGGGCAAGGGCGGCCATCGCACTGGCTTGCTCGGCGGGCAGGCGGTCGAGCTTGGTCCACAGGCTGGACACGAACAGTCGCAAACCTGCGAACTCCCGCAGCATCAGCTCAAACAAGCTCTGGTAGCGGGCGTTGTCGCGGGCATCCTTTTGGTTGAGCAGCGCCGTGAGGGCGGTAATGGTCAGCTCGGCGGCGTGCGCGGCAAACTGCATCGCGGGTGCGCGCGTGGCTTCGAGACGGGCCAGCGCGTCCTTGATGTCATGCAGGTGCTCTGACTGATTGCCAACTTGGAGCCGCAGTTGCGTCACCGTCGCGTCGATGGAGTCGATCACCTCACGCTGCTCGGCGAGCAGGCGGAGCAAGAGCCCCGGCCACGCCGGGTCGTTGTCGATCGCGGCAGTTTTGGTGACGGCGTACAACGCCTTGGCGTAGGTGTGCGTGAGGTTCTCGCCGATCAACTGCCATTCTTCAGGCGTGAACTTGACAGGTGCAATCGCGGCGATAGGGGCGAGGACGTTCTGCCAGCGGCCCGTGCTCAGCACCGGCTGGGCTTTGACTTCCTGCGGAGCGTGGTCGAAGAACGCCGAGACGTTTGACTCTTGCAACTCCAGCGGGGTCTCATGCTCTGCGAGTTGTGACCACGCTTTGTCGACGGCAGCGGCGAGTTTGCGAAGGGATGGACGCAGCCCATCGTTGGTGGTTGAAGCCTGCGCCTGCAGCCGCAGCGTGAGTGCGATGGCGCGACCCATGAGGCGGTGGACATCGGCGTTGCGCGTACCGCGCTGGAGTTCTTCCTGCTCTCGCTGCAGGTTGGTTTCGGCCTTGTCAACCCGTGAAGAGATGCGGTTGATGCCGTACGCACCGGCCTGTGTCATGGCCGCTGCCACGAGCGGACCTGCGATGGGTCCCAGCGTCGCGGTCGCGGCAACTGCCGCGCCGATCGCGCCGACGATGCACGCGCCCGAAGTGACCCAGAGCCCCAGCATGTCCTGGCGGTACGTGGACATGGACACAAGCGTAGTCGCGAGCCTCACGCCGGTCGTCCAACTGCGAGACGCCGCGTTCTCCGTGCGCGAGCGTCAGCGGGCTGTCCATGTGTCTGGTGCGATGTCGTGCCTGCGGCTGAGCGTTGCTCACGCCGCGGAACGCTTGGACTGCTTGAGCCAGGTGTCGCAGGTGGTGAGCAGTTGGTTGCGGTTGATGGGTTTGGTGGCGTAGTCGTCGCAGCCGGCGTTGATGCATTTGGCGGCGTCGTCGGGCATCGCGTGTGCAGTCAGGGCGATGATGGGCAGGGTGCTGCCGCGTTCGCGCAGGGTGCGGGCGAGGGTGTAGCCGTCCATCTCGGGCATCTGCATGTCGGAGATGAGCAGGTCGTAGGGCTGCTGGGCCTGCTCGATCATGCGCAGGGCGATGGCGCCGTTGTCGGCGATGTCAACGGTTGCGCCGGCTTTGCGAAGGTGGAATGAGATGAGTCGCTGGTTGTCGGGGCCGTCTTCGGCGACGAGGATGCGCGCGGGCAGGTGCGTGACCTGGGGCGTTGTGGTGTGCGGCGACTGCGTGATGATGTCGATGGTGGTCGCCATCTTTGCGTTGGGCGCGGCGAGGAGTGGAAGATCGATGCGGAAGATGGAGCCTTGGCCGGGGGCGGTGCGCACGAGGGTGACGTCGCCCTGCATGAGCTGGGCGTAGCGCTGGCTGATGGTCAGGCCCAGGCCGGTGCCGCCGTGGACGCGCGTGAGGCTGTTGTCAGCTTGCGAGAAGGCCTGGAAGAGGCGCGAGCTTTGCTCGCTGGTCATGCCCGGGCCGGTGTCTTCGATGTCGATGTGCAGCCTGCCGTGCGCGGAGCCGAGGCTGACGATGATGCTGCCGCGTTCGGTGAATTTCGCGGCGTTTCCGACGAGATTCATGAGAATCTGGCGGAGGCGCGTGGGGTCGCTGAGAATGGCATCGGGCAGGGGCGTGCGCAGGCGCTCGATGAGTTCGACGTTCTTGGCGGCGGCGCGGGGGCGAATGAGGCTGATGACTTCGTGCACGATCTTGAGCAGCGGCGTCTCGGCGGACTCGACCGTCATCTTGCCGGCTTCGATCTTGCTGAGGTCCAAGATGTCGTTGATGATCGTGAGCAGGTGCTTGCCGGCGCGGCGGATGGTGTCGATGCGCTCGCCGCGGGATTTGGCGTCGCCCACTTCGTCGGCGAGCAGATCGGTGAAGCCGAGAATCGCGGTGAGAGGCGTGCGAATCTCGTGGCTCATGTTGGCGAGGAACTCGGTCTTGACGCGGTTGGCGGCTTCGGCGTGCGCGAGTGCGCGCGTGAGTTCCGCCGTGCGCTGCGCGACCTGGGCTTCGAGCTGATCGTTCTTCGCGGCGAGCGAGGCGTGCAACTCGGCCATTTCGTCGGAGGCGACGGACATCGTGTGCTCGGCGAGCTGACGGTCGGCGTCGGTCTGCTCGAAACTTGCGGAGAGTGCGGCGAGCAGCTTGCTCCACGCCTGTGCGTCGGTGGGTGGCGTATCAGCGGGGAGCTTGAACTTCGCGAGATGGCGAGCGACGGTGGGGTGCATGGCTGCGCGGACGTGTCTTCGAGCTTTGGTGATCTTTCTTTACGCTTCGCGGATGGTGGTGATGGTCATGGTCTGGTTGTGCAAGTCACAGCACGCGCCTTGCGACTGCGGGGCGAGTTCGCCGTAGGAGTAGAAGCCCACGAGCGGCGAGCCGGCGGGCAACGCGCTCACGGCGGCTTCGAGTTCGTCGGCGGTGCGGTCACCCAGCACGATGCGACGGCCCACGCAGCTCACGGCGATGGTGAGGCACGCGGGCGTGTCGAGCGTTTCGGCGTTGATGGCATCTGACGCGGAGTCCTGCGCGGCGGAGACGATCCAGTCGAAGTTGGCGCGCATGAGCTGAGCGGTCCAGCCTTGGGGGATGTCGCCTGCGAAGGTCATCGACTGGTTGGTTTCATCGACGGCGAGGATGGTGCGCACGAGTGAGCGCTGGCTGCCGCGGGTTTCGCGAATGGTGAGTGGGAAGAGCAGGCCGCTGGCGGGAAGCTGGGCGGCGCGATCGGCGAGGTACTTCTTGTAGAGTTCGAGGGCGGGCTTGTTGTCGAGTTCGAGGAGGACGTTGCCTTGGCTCTTGGTGATTGCGCGTTCGGGACCGAAGGGAGACCAGCCGCCTTTTACGCCGTGCGTGACGTGCACGCGATCGCCGTAAATGCCCACGGCGCAGATCATGTTGGGAGTGGGCGTGCCGTTGTGCAGCACGTGGGTCTGCTTGAAGGCGGTGCCGTCGCCGGCGAGGCCGCCCGTGATGACCACGTCTTTGGGCAGGTTCGCGCTCAGGCCTTTGGCGAGGTCGGTGCCGTTGACGGCGAGGCCGTCGGAGAGAACAAACACAGCGCGAAGGCGCGGGCGTGCGAGCTGGTGGGCGAGAGCCGCGCCGGCGTTGAAGCTGTCGGCGGCGGAGCGCACGGGGGTGTATGCGGTGGCGAGGTCGGTGTGCGCGAAGCGCATGATCGCGACGGTGAGCGTGTCGTCGTGGACGTTGGTGTTCAGGATTTCGCCCGAGGTGGTGCAGCCGACCACGTGTGAGGTGGGGAAGGCGGCGCGAAGGTCTTGCAAGGCGCGGTCGTTGGTGTTGAGCGGCGAGCCGCCGAAGACGAGCACGAGGGTGCGCGAGCTGTCGAGTGCGGGGAAGGGCGCGGTCCAGCCGGAAGAAGTGTACTGAAGCGTGACGGGCGTGGTGAGTGTGGCCGTGGACATGCTGCGTCTCCTAGAGCGTCGGTCCTTGGATAGGGGACGCTTCGGAGTGGGATCGGCGTGATAACGGAGGTGATTGAGTCCGGCTCGGGTTATCGCGTGGGAAGTTGGTGAGATGACAGTGGCGGGGGAGTCGAAATTGCGCGAAGTGGGCGCGAGTGGCTGCGTGGGAACGGAAAACTACAATGTGAATCCCGCGAGCGCGTTGCGTTGAGTTGATGCCATGAAGTTCGTTAATCCATTCAACCCCACGGAGACGGAGCTACGCGCCTGGGCGGCTGACGCGGACGCGATGTACCCGGACGAAATGTCACAGGATTGGGACTTGGTTGTCGCGGCGTGGGAGCGGGCAAGCCTGATCGTGGAGTTGGCAGGGGACGAATCGTGTCCACAGCAGCAGTTCTTTCTGCTGGCGCTAGAGGCGTTGGCGACCCGTTGTCTGCGGTGTACAGGGCAAACTGGCGAACCGTGTGTGCGAGAATTTCTGGCGTCGTTGCGCGGGCATCCTTCGCCAGCGATCCAGTTGTTCCGCGAGCAAACGCTGGCTCAGTTGGACAAGGCGTCGCGCGACGACTTGTACTACCGGGGGTGCTATTAGGAACAGCCGAACAAGTAGGATGATGCGGTGTCGCCGCGGGGGACAAATGAACTTGCGTGGGCGGGTGATGCGACGCCAGCGTCCATAGAATGCGACGTGCCCGACTCTCCTTCCAGCAATTCGGCCGGCGGCAATGCCGCGGGTGATGGTCCTAAGCCGGTGGTGCCTTCGCGCACGGTGATTACCAAGGGCAAGTACGCGCCGCCCATGGCCGCGCCGCCCAAGTACGTGCCGATGAAGCCGCGTTTTGAGGCTCCGGCGGCGGCGCCCAAGCCGCTGCCCACGCACCCCAAGAAAGTGCGCGGCGGTGTGCGGCTGCCTTCGGGCGATGTCGCGCCGATTTCAGCGTGGTCGGCGCAGCGCTGGCTGCGACTGATGGAAGACTGCGCGGCGGGGCCCAACCTGGTTGAAGGCTTGGAATATGCGCGCGAGGGGCAGACCAAGCGCTGGCTGATCAATCCGGGGAAGATTGAGGGGCAGGTGCAAGGGCGCGTGGTGAAGGCGTATGACCTGCGGCTGACGATTGACCCGATCGCGCCCGATCAGTGGGACAAGGTGGTGAGCGCGATGAGCGACAACGCGGTGTACGCCGCGAAGCTGCTAGCGGGCGAATTGCCGCCCAATATCGAGGATGTGTTTGTGCCGCTGGGCCTCAAGCTGTTTCCGGCGGGGCCTGATGATGTGAAAGTGAGTTGTTCGTGCGGGCATTCGCAGCGGCCGCGCGGCAGCGTGAGCGCGAGTGCGGGTGTGAGCGCGATGCGCGGCACGGACACGAGTGATGTGACGAGCGGCTGGTGCAAGCACGCATGCTGCCTTGCGTATCTGCTGGCGCATCGCTTGGGCAGCGAGCCGTTCCTTATCTTCTCGCTGCGCGGGCTGGACTATCACGATTTGATCGAGCGGCTGCGTGCGCGGCGAGCGGTGGTGGGGGCGGCGCTGGGCGCTACGCCTATCTATCAGCAGCGTGTGGCGGGCGTGAGCGATGTCAAGAGTGCGCCGCTTGAAGACTCGCTGGGCGAATTCTGGGAGATGGGCGAGAGCGCCAAGCAGCTTGATCTGCCGCTCGCGCCGCCGGCGGTGAGCCATCCGCTGCTGCGGCGGCTGGGCCCCAGCCCGTGGACGGGACAGGCGAGTTTTCCGCTGGTGGGACTGCTTGCAAGCTGCTACGACACCATCAGCGAGCAGGCGCTGCATGATGAGCCGCGCGGGCGGGATGAGAAGTGATGTTCGCGATTACTTCGCGCACATGGCAAGGCCAAAACAACTGAAGATGATGAGGCCCACGACGGAGCCCGCGACGATCCATTTGAACATGCGTTGGCGCTTACAGCGATGCATGACCTGATCTTCGACCTCGCGGAATCGCTGCGGAGCGTCATGCGGCTCGGCGTCGGAGTTGAGCGTGCGCTCAAGTGATGTGCAGAGAGCGGTCATGAGGTCGCGATGAAGTTCGCTATCGCCACCGCCCCGGTACTGTTCGATCGAAGCTGCAACGGTGACTTTGCCGCGGTCCAAGTGAGCGAGGACGCGCTGAGGGTGGGTGGGAATGAGTTCGTATGAGAACGAGCCGGGCTTTTTGCCACGGGAGAATTCGACGAACTGGGTGGTGAGATTGTCAGTGCCGCACTCGGGGCAGGTGGTTTTGGCGATGCCTTCGAGCGAATAGCCGCAGGCGGTGCATGCGCGAGCGCGAGCGGCCTCACGCGAGAAGCCCAGCGTGACGAGCAGATTGGTGCTTCGACGCAGGAACTCGTCGGGAGGGAGCGTGCAAATGAACTCGTGTTCGACGACCATGCGGATCTCCGCGGCTCAGAGACCGCCAGCCGTCTGCTGCTTGAGCTTGCGATGTTGGAAGCCTGCTTGGATCGCGCGGATGAGGAAGATCAGGATGATGACCTTGATGATGATTCCCTTCAGGGCGGATGCGGGATCCATGACGATGTCGAGCGTCCAGAGGCACAGCAGAATGCCTGTACCCACAATCGCGGCGGGCAGGGGCTGCTTGCGAGCCCAGAAGCCCAGTCCGTAGAAGCCGCAGGCAACCACGAGCATGATGCCGCCACCGATCTGCATCGCCAACTTGTCCGCAGCGGGACCGGTTGCTCCGAGCACAAAGAACAAGACTGCGCCCAGCGTTTGAAGGACGGCGACCACAAAGAGCGTGGTGGAGGCGGACTTGGCTTTCTTCTCAAGTTCTTCAGATTGCAGTGAACGACCTGCTGAGGTCGCCGCGAACGTCGCGCCGGTGGCGACGCGCGGGACCGTGTTCTTGACGCGGATCGCCCTGCCGCAACTGTCGCAGTATTCGGCGGACTCCAGATTGCCAGTTCCACAGTGCGGACAAGCGACGCTCATGTGATTCCCCTTTCGTGGGCGAACAGCATACACGAAATCGCATCGTGTGCAAGGGGGTTGTTTGGGAAAATATTGTGCTGTCGTGTCCGAGCCGAGAATTGCAATCAATCAACCCAGCACGCCGCGCCACTTCTGCATGCGGTCGTGGCGTGTGAGATCAAACTTCAGCGGCGTGACCGTGATCTGGTGCTTCATGAGCAGATCGACGTCGCTGCCTTCTTCGGTCGCGTGGAAGTCCAAGCCATGGCCGGCGGCCCAGTAGTAGGTGTCGCCCAGCGGGCTCATGCGCTGTTCGTACTTGTCGATGAGGCCGTGGACGTTCATCGGGCAGACGTGAATCGCGGGCATCGTTGTCGGGGGCGGCACGACATTGGTCAGTTGCGGCTTGCTGTGGTGGCTGGCGAGTTCGATGCGATCGACCTTGGGCTGTTCACCATCGGCCCATGCTTCTTCGGTCGTGGGGATGTTGATGCTCAGAATCTCGCCTGCTTCGAGATCGCCCTTGCGGAAGATCTGTTCAAGCACGTGGCGAGCGCGGTGTGCGGCGAGGTCAAAGCGCGGCTTGCCGCGGCCGAGGCGCAGGCTGACAGCGATGCTGGGGATGCCCAGGAATGCGCCTTCGATGGCGGCGGCGACGGTGCCGGAGTAGATGACGTTGATGCCGCAGTTGGCGCCGGCGTTCATGCCGCTGATGACGACATCGGGCTTGCCTTGCATGCGTGCGGGCCAGATGGAGGAAACGGCGAGTTTGACGCAGTCGGCGGGGCGACCATCGACGGCGACGCCTGATGCGCTGGGCGCGCTGCCCGTGCCGCGGAGGCGTTCTTCGCGCACCATGAGCGGCTCGTGGAAGGTGATGCCGTGCGATGTTGCGCTTTGCACGGTGAGGGGTGCCACGACGAGGCACTGGGACTTGGGGCCGCCCAGGGCGCCGGGGTACTGGGGTGTGTCGTGCATGAGGGCGTCGTGCAGGGCGATGATGCCGGGGGCGCGGATGCCGTCGTCGTTGGTCAGGAGGATGCGCATGGGGGCAGAGCGTAACCAAGCGGGGGCGGAGGCGACTAACAAATGGTGGCCGGAGTGTCGCAAATACCGGCGTCTGATCGCTTTGTGTTCGCATTGCCGGAGAAACGGACACGAAGGTGACGAGTAGAATGGTGCTGGGACGGCTTGCGCGGTGCGTGGGCCTGTCGGGAATCCTCTTGGAGATCGCACATGAACGCTTCGCGGTTTGCTGTCGTTGTCGCTTCGATCGTGGCTTTGGCTGGTTTGACGGTGTCCGCGCATGCGCAGGGCGCTGCTGAGCCCGCCCCGGCGAAGGCCGTGAACAAGTCCAAGGCCAAACTTGCGGCGGGCGACAAAGCCCCCGCGTTGAGCATCGCCAAGTGGCTGAAGGGCTCGCCCGTCGAGTCGTTTGAAGAAGGCAAGATTTACGTGGTGGAGTTCTGGGCCACGTGGTGCCCGCCCTGCCGCACGAGCATTCCGCACCTGACGGAACTGCAGAAGAAGTACGCCGACAAGGGCGTGAAGATCATCGGCGTGTCGGCGGAAGAGGAAGAGAAGGTCGTCGCCGACTTCGTCGAAAAGATGGGCGACAGCATGAGCTACGTCGTCGCGTGGGACAAGGAAGGCGCGACCGACAAGGCCTACATGACGGCGTCGGGCCAGCAGGGCATTCCGGCGGCGTTCATCGTGGGCAAGCAGGGAACGGTCGAGTGGATCGGCCACCCCATGGAAATGGATGAAGTGCTGGCGCAGGTGGTTGACGGCAAGTGGGACGCGAAGGCCTACGCCGAACAGCAGCGCATCGTGCAGGACCTCTTCAAGGAGTTCCAGAAGGCCGCTCGCTCTGGCGACGTGGAAAAGCTCGTCGCCATCGCCAAGCAGGGCGCGGAGAAGGCTCCCAAGCAAGCCGGGCAGATGATCATGATGGCGTTCGACCAGCAACTGGCCAATGGCAAGGTTGAAGCGGCCAACGCGTGGGCCAAGGAATTGACGGTGGGTGCCGCCAAGGACGACCCCATGCTGCTCAACGGCATCGCGTGGGGCATGGTTGATCCGCAGCGCGACCTCAAGGGCGTGGACCTCGACACGGCTTTGGCCGCCGCGAACCGGGCCAATGAACTGAGTGGCAACAAGGATCCGCAGGTCATCGATACGCTCGCCCGCGTTTACTTCCGCAAGGGCGACAAGGCCAAGGCGATCGAACTGCAGACCAAGGCTGTCGAACTCGCGCCGGCGGACTTCAAGGAAGAGCTTGAGAAGTCGCTGAAGGAATACAAGGGCGAGTAAACGCCTGACGAGAATTCACGACGCGTCAGGGCGGTTTGCAGCCCCCGCGACGCGGGTGACGCAGTCTGAACGAAACCCGACAAGCCCCGGTCCTAGCGGCCGGGGCTTGTGTTTTTGGCTGGTTTTGCGTGTGCGAGCCTTAACACTTGCTTCGCGCAACAAAACTACGCTCCGGCGATATACACGCACACTCGCGGCGGTTCGCGAGCGACATTGCACAAGGGACTTCCATGCCAGCAAACAAGCACTACACGGAACTGTGTGCGCAACTGCGCGAGATCGGGAATCTGCGGTCGATTTCATCGCTGCTCAACTGGGATCAGGAAACATACATGCCCGCGAAGGGCGCGGGGTCGCGGGCGGAGCAGTACAGCCTGGTCGCGACGCTGCTGCACGAACGCTCGACCAGCAAGAAGCTGGGCGATCTGATCAGCGCGTGCGAAGGCGACAAGGAACTGATGGGTGACGCCGCGACGGCGGTGAATATTCGCGAGATTCGCCGCGACTATGACAAGGAAACCAAGCTGCCGACGGAGCTCGTGGCGGAACTGGCCAAGCATGGCAGCCTGAGCCAGGAAGTGTGGCGGCAGGCGCGTGAGAAGAGCGACTTCAAACTGTTCCAGCCTGCGCTGGAGAAGATGATGGAGCTGCAGCGCCGCAAGGCTGAGTGCCTGGGTGTGCCCAAGGGCGGCGAGCTCTATGACGCGCTGCTGGATGAGTACGAACCCGGCGCGACGGCGAAGATGATCGAAGCGACGTTCACGCCCTTGCGCAAGGAATTGACTGCGCTGGTTGCCGCCGTCGCCGACAAGACTGGCGGCAAGGCAAAGGACGGCAAGAAAGCCAAGAAGGTCAAGGTCGATACCTCGATGCTCAACATCAAGGTTGAACCCGCGATGCAGCATGAGTTCGGGCTCAAAGTGCTCGAAGCGATGGGCTTTGACTTGCAGGCGGGCCGGCTTGACACGACCACGCATCCGTTCTGCAGCGGCTTTGGTCCGGGCGACACGCGCCTGACCACGCGGTATCGCGATGAAAAGTTCACTGATGCGCTCTACGGCACCATGCACGAAGGCGGGCACGGTTTGTATGAGCAAGGCTTGCCCAAGCTCGCGCCAATGGGCAAAGACGGCAAGCCGGGCGAGAGCGTTTTCGGCCAGCCGCTGTCGGAAGCGATCAGCCTCGGTATTCACGAGAGTCAGAGCCGCATGTGGGAAAACATGGTGGGCCGCAGCAAGCACTTCTGGAAGTGGGCCCTGCCCATCATGCAGAAGAAGTGGGGCAAGAAGTTCAAGAAGTACGACGCTGATGACTTGTACGCCGCGACCAACACGGTGACGCCCAGTCTCATTCGCGTGGAAGCCGACGAAGGCACGTACAACATGCACGTGATGGTGCGGTTCGAACTTGAGCGCGGCATCATGAGCGGCGACATCAAGGTCAAGGACCTGCCCAGCCTGTGGAACGCCAAGTACAAGGAGTATTTGGGCGTTGATGTGCCCGACGATCGTCGCGGCTGTCTGCAGGATGTGCACTGGAGCTTTGGTCTGATGGGGTATTTCCCCACGTACACGCTGGGCAATCTGTACGCCGCGCAGTTCTGGGAAACCATCAACGCGCAAATGCCCGACTTGCACAAGCAGATCGCCAAGGGCAAGATGCTCGAGCTGCGCGAATGGCTGCGTGTGAACATTCATCAGCACGGCCGCCGCTACCGCGCGGGTGAACTGTGTGAGAAGGTGACGGGCAAACCTCTCGCCGCGGACGCGCTGCTGCGACACCTGCGCAGCAAGGCGGAAGCGGTGTACGGGATTTGAAATTCGTGAAGTGGCTGTATCAAACGGCTCTCGAAGGAGAGCCGTTTTTCGTTGTGCAGCGTCTGGTTTCTGGCGTTCGTACAATTCGTCATGTCGTCGGTGCCGCGCATTCCGGAAGACGGGCTGGTTGGCGTTCGCATGAGCGCCGACGAGTATTTCGCGCTGGGCGAGACGGACGAGCGCTATGAACTCGTGGATGGGGTTGTCATCATGTCGCCAGCGCCCACGCCGCTGCATCAGAAGTTGTTGCAATCGTTGTTGCGCCAATTAGCCGCGTATGAAGCGACGCAGCCGGGCGTGCAGTACTTTCAAGACTGCAACCTGCAGCTTGCGCGCGGCACGGTCTATGAGGCCGACATCATTATCTATGCGCCGGGCAGGCTCACCCGCATTCCGCAGCGACTGACGCAGACGCCCGAACTCATCATTGAAGTGCTCTCGCCGGGCAGCAAAGCCAAGGACATGACCACGAAACGTCAGGATTACGCGCGTTTCGGCGTTGCGGAGTACGTGCTCATCGATCAAGCCGACGCGAGCGCTCGGCATCTGCGGTTGACAGGCAGTGCGTATGTTGAAAGTCCGGTGAGCGATCATCGCGTCGTGATCGAAAGCGTGCCCGGGTTGGTATTCGACATGCAGCCGCTGCGAGCGATGCTGCGTCTGGCTGAGTGAACCCCATGGCCAAGCGACCCGACCTGACCAACTACCAGCGCAAGATCGTTGATCGCTACTACCAGCATCAGGACACGATCTACGCGACCAAGCTCGCGGAGCTGGCGACGGAGATCGCGCTTGCGAGCGATGCCAAGAAAGTCGACGCGATGTGGAAGCGGGCTCGCGAGTATCTGCTCAAGTGCGGCGGCGATGAAGCAACGGTCGCGAAGATCTGCGATGGCCGCGACATGAAGCTGCTGGGCCAAGCCGTGAGCGCAGTGGCTGCGGGCAAGCCGGTGCCGAAGTACATGTAGTGGGATGGAAGACGGAGAGCAGAGAACGGAGAGCAGGAAGAGACGCACGGCGTTATGCTGCGAATCGCAGGCGCTCGGCTTCGACGGCTTTCGCGGATTCGGGTAGCGTGAACGCATCGCGCGGCACATCATCGCAGGCCAGTTCGCGCCGGATCTCATCGAATCGCTTGTGGACGCGCAAGAACGCATCGACGATGCGCTCGTCAAAGTGTGTGCCGCGATTTTCGACGATGATCTTCTTGGCCTCATCGTGGCTCATCGCGGGCTTGTACACGCGCTTGCTTGTCAATGCGTCGTACATATCAGCGAGCGCGACGATGCGAGCGCTGAGCGGAATCTGATCGGCGACGAGGCCAAACGGATATCCCTTGCCGTCCCATCGCTCGTGGTGGCTCAGCGTCACCTGAATGCCCATGTTCATCAATTCGTCATCACCCACGCGCCGGCGAATGCTGATGAGCGTGTCCGCGCCGATCACCGGGTGCGTTTCCATGATCGCGCGCTCTTGCGGCGTGAAGCGACCGGGCTTGAGCAGAATCGCGTCGGGAATGCCGACCTTGCCGATGTCGTGCATCGATGCGGCGAGCTTGATGCGCTCGATCCACGCGGGTGTGATCTCCGCGAACTGATCACGCAGCGCTTCGGCGAGTACGCCGCTGTAGCTGCAGATGCGCTCAAGGTGACGGCCCGTGTCGGTGTCGCGATAGTCAGCGAGTTTCGCGAGACCGAAGATGAGGCCGTTGCGAATGACCAGACTCTGGCGACTGCGACGCTCGACTTCGTGGCCGAGTTGCTTGTTCATGCGCACAAGCACGTTGTCGTACTTGCGAATGACGATGCTGGTGCCCACCAGCGACAGGCCAAGCAGCACCACGCCGCTCGCACTGGCCCACGCGATGGTCTCGTGCGTGAGCGCGTGTGCCGATTCCGCGTTGCCTGTGACACTTTCACGCAGGCCCGCCTCGACGCCTGTCTTGGCGGCTCGCAACGTCAGATATCCACCAATGCCCAGCACGCCCGCCTGTAGCACGAGCATGGCGGCGACCAGACTGCCGCCCTGGCGAAGAGTGAGCCGACGCGTGATGGAGGCGAGACTGGCCACGGTGCTGAAAGATCGGCGTGCATCGCATGCGTCGTGCGATGCGTCAAGGTGATTGCACGCAAACGGACCCGGCGTTCATCATGCCGCCCGCAACGCTCGCACAGATGTGCGTTTTTGCGTCCGCGTAGCGTGGATCGCGGGCCGAGAACGCCGGTTCATCGCTGCACGATGCGGCGAGCGTGTTCACCCGCGCGGGCGAGTGCATCGAGATCGACGCGTGTTTGAAAGCCCGTGTTATGCACGGTGCGCACGAGCAGACTCGTGTCGATGTTCCCCGGAGCTCGCCTGCCTGGTGTGCTGGCGTACGGGCAGCCGCCCAATCCGGCGACGGATCCATCGAAACTGGTGACTCCTGCATCGAGCGCAACACGCACGCAATCGGCGGCCCGGCCGAAGGTGTCGTGCAGGTGCAGCGTGACAAGTGGCTGCGAGGGCGTGATGCCGATCTCACGCGCGTAAGCGTGGAGAAGTGATTGCATGTTCTCCCGCGTACCCGCGCCGATGGTGTCGCCCAGGTCAATCTCATCCACGCCCAGTGCGATAAGTCGCTTGCATACATCGATGACTGCGGCCGGCGCGATCGTGCCCTCGAACGGACACGCGATGACGCACGAGACGTACCCGCGCACGAGCACGCGCTGCGGCAGAGCCCGCACACGCTGCATGACCGGCACAAACCGCTCAAGCACTTGAGCAATGCTGCCATTGGTGTTCTTCTGGCTGAATGTCTCACTTGCCGCGGCGAAGAGGCTGAGTTTGCCCAGTGCGGCAGGGCCCGTCAGAAAACTCGTCGCGCTGTCGAGGCCCTTTTCGTTGGGCACGAGTGCGGAGTACATCGGCCTTGTGCCTGCGGGCGGATGCGCTGCGAGGTCCGCAAGGACTGCGGCCGCGTCGCCTAGTTGCGGCACCCACTTGGGACTGACGAAGCTCGTGACTTCAACTTCGTCCACATGCGCGGCGCAGAGCAAACGCACAAGCTGGGCCTTGTCGCCCGCCGAGATAATGGCGGCTTCGTTCTGCAGGCCGTCGCGAGGCGAAACATCTGTGATGCGCACGTGAGACATGCGAGAGTGTACAGCTTTCGCGCGGAATGTCAGACTCAGCGGACGCGCCAGACAAAGATGTCGCTGGTGAAGTTCGCATAGTGACCAGATGCGTTTCGGGGCCCGACGGGGCGGGAAGATTCAACGAGAACGTGCGTGGCAGTGGCGGCAACGACACGGGGCTGGAAGTGTGTGTCGCCAGGCGAGAGGAGTCGCTGCATGCCACGCTGAGCGATGTCGATCTCGGCGATGCCGCCGGTGGTTCTGGCGTAAATCGTGGATTCGTCGGGTGTGAGAGTGACCACACTGCCGGGCGACTGTGCGAGACCGATGGTCCAGCGACGGATCGCTTCGCCGCGTTGCAGAGCGTCGAGATCGAAGGCGATGAGATCGGAGCGGTGCCCCTGAGGCGCGGTTGTTGTGAGGATGAGGGCGTTCTCTCGCAGACTGATGAGGTTGGGTTGTTCGGGATTGAAGTCAGGGCCGAGGTTGATGGAGTGGGTGCGCTGGTAGTTCTTGCCGTCCTGAGTAAGTGCGTAGACGTGGAGGAGATACGACTTGCTCTGGAAGATTTCGGAGAATGACGGCACGGCGAAGACGATGCGGCGGTTGGCGTCGCCTTTAGTAATAAAGGTGCGTTCGTGGGTGTTGGTTGGTGCGCCGTCGGCGGGGTCGTTGCGCGCGAGATTGACAGCATTACGATCGGTGAGTCGCCATGAGGCGAGGACGGAGTGACCGGCGGTGGGGTTCCAGCGTTGCCACTCGGTGAAAACGGTCTGGCCATCGGGGCTTACGTCGAGCAGCATGGGAGTGTCGAGCGAGGAGTGGTCGAGGTAATGCAGGTCGAGGCGGTGACGCACGTCGCCCGTGGCGGGGTTGATGAGGGTGATGTGGTTGTTATCCGCCTCGAGCGCCATGTCGCCGGTGATGGGGTGAATGGAGATCTGGCGGAAAGTTGCACCGGACAAGTGCTGCAAGCGATCGATGCGGCCGGTGACGATGTCTGCGCGGTAGATGATTTGGCTGAAGCCCTGTCCCAACTGCCAGTGGAGATTGTTGCTGTGCGCGTTCAGGAATTCGCCGATGGCGATAGAGTGCCAGTTGAAGTGTCTGAAGATACCGAAGAAGTAGACGACCAGCACGGCGAGGGTGTAGACGAAGATGGGCGGCGCGATCAGCGTGGCGAAACTTGTGAGGACGCGGCGTCGCACGGTTTTGCCGAGCACAGGCGGACGCTTGGCGAGGTCTTGGCCGCACTCGGAGCAGGTGGTCAGGGTGCCCGTGTCGTGGGTCACGCAGTAGTTGCACTTGGGGCAGTAGCGTTTGCCAGGATCGCGCGGACGGCGGAACGCTTTGATTGCGCGAACGACGCCCCACAGCAAAATCGGGACACAGAGGCAGGCGAGCCAGATGGCGAGTGTGGCATCAAGAAACTGACCGATGTGCAAGGAGTCGTAGTGGGCGAGGATGTAGACGCTCGCGCCGTCGAGGGAGAAGGCGGCGCTGGAGACATCGGGATCACCGGGAAGAGAAAAGACGCGTTCTGGAAGTAGCTTCACCCCTGCGTACATGCGGCAGGGTAGTGGTGGGGCGTGGGTGACAATTTGGCAGGCAGGGCCGGGCGGGTGG
>DATGWV010000438.1:0-21029 GCA_035299305.1 Phycisphaerales bacterium
CCACCCCGGCAACGCCCGCAGCGCACCCTTCGCATCCACACACGCCAGCATCGTGCTCGCCGTCGCGCACAGCACCGGCACGTCGCCTCCGCTCGCCGCGATGTTGCCCATCGCGTGCCCGCCATGTTCCACCACCCACAATTCGTACTCATGCACGATCTTCACGCGTCCCCCGCCCTTCCATGTCGTGCGCACCTCCACCATGTCGTCATAGCGAATCGGCCGCTTGTAATTGATCTCCAGCTTCGCGATGACCAGAAACACGCCCTCGGTCTCAAGCTTCGCGTAGCTCACGCCGCTGGCGCGCAGCAGTTCCGTGCGGCCCATCTCCATCCACGGCGCGTAGCTAGCGTGATGCGCCACGCCCATTGGGTCGCATTCGCTGTATCGCACGCGAAGCTGAAGGCTGCAACTGCTGCTGAGAGGACCCGAAGGCGGCTGGTGGGGCGTATGCATAGGTATGAAACCCGGTGTATAGTTATGCGTACAAAGAACTGGCGTTCAAGCTTGGCGTTCAAGCAGGGCCACGCGCGACAAGCCGCGCCCACCACGCCCGCACTTCACATTCGCTTCATCATTCGCGCCCATACCAGCACACGCCAGCCCGACTTTGCCCCGCCCCGCCGCACGCACACACACGCACACACCGACAGGATTCGCGAATTGGCACGAGCACAGACTACACTTTCCCCGATGTCGCACGACAAGGCGCAACCCCACGCCCACAAGCCGCACGCCGCGCCTGCACCCGCGCCCCACGCCAGCCCCGAGCGCTCCGCGCCCAACATCACCGTGCGCCGCCTCAGCCCCACCGACTCCATCTCCGAAATCACCAAGCTCCTCCACCGCGCCTACGCCAAGCAGGTCGCCATGGGCCTCGCTCCCCTCGCGGGCCGCCAGACCGACGCCCAAACCGAGCAGCGCGTCTTCAGCGGCGAAGCCTGGGTCGCCGTCGAACACATCCCCGTGCCCGACCCCGAAGACGCCAACGGCGTCCTCCCCGTCGCGCAGCAAAAACTCGTCGGCATCATCCTCTACCACGAAATCGAAGAAGCCGAAGGCCCGCCCTGGTTCCACCGCCCCGACGTCGCCTGGTTCAGCCAGTTCGCCGTCGATCCCGACTACCAAGGCTGCGGCATAGGCCAGATGCTCCTGGGCACCGTCGAACGCCGCGCCCGCGAAGACAAAGCCAAGGAACTGGGCCTCAGCATGGCCGAACCCGACCAGGACCTCATGAACTTCTACATGCGCCGCGGCTACCGCTTCGTCGAACACTGGCAATGGCCCTACACCAACTACCGCAGCGTGATCCTGAGCAAGATGCTCTGAGCAATCGCCGTCTCACGCATCGCACGCGTTGAGCAACGCCCCACCCCTCAACACCCAACCTCCTGCACCACCCACGCGTTGTCCGCAGGTTTATCCACGTTCATCACGTTCGCGTCCAGTTCCACATTGGTCTTGACGTTGATCAACTCCACAAACGTCGTATCGCCCGCCTTGTTCTTCGTCCACGCCAAGCACGGCAGCCACTCGCCGCCGCCCGCTTTGCTCTGCTTGTACCACAGTCGCACTTCCACAATGTCGCCCTGCAAGTTCGCATCGGGCTTGGGCAGCAGCCGCAGTTGCTTGCTCCCTTCGACAAACTTCTCAACCGGCTTCTGTTCAGGAGCGACATGCCACACCAGATCGCGCGTCGGCTCCCACAGTTCCACCTCAAACCGCTGCAGAATGTCCGCCTTCTTCTGACCAATCGGCAGCGGCACCGGCCCCTCGCCAATCCGCAGCGGATCGCGCGTGTCGCCATCCTTCACCACGCACCGCCGGCTGTAAAACATCTGCTTGTCATTGCGCTCAATCAGATCGCGCCCCGTGAAGACAAACGTCTGATTCTCCTTGCTCACGACGCCGTCATTGTCGAGCTCAGTGAACTTCACCGCAAACCGCCGCACCGGCATCACCGCTTCTTCCGGCTGAGGTTTGCGATTCTCGTAATACACCATCCCCGTGCGCCGCTGCAAGTCCCCTTGCAGGTCCTTCAGCGTGCCGATGCGAATCCCCGCGCGCAGCGTGACCAGATCCTGATTGGCCGCCTCGAGCACATCCAGCATGTCCTCCGCCGTCACGATGCTCGCGGGGTCCACGCTCGCGCTCACCGCCGGCTTCACCACAATCGTCGCCGTCGCGCCTTGCACTTCCGTCGCGGGCGCAGTGGTCGGCTGCGCCGCTGGCGTGTCCGCAGGCTGCACCTGCCCGTGCATCGCCGTCACCCACGAGGCTGTCAGGACCATCAACGCGTTGGTGCAAATGCTCATAGTGCTCTCGCCGGACCCTCTCAACTTCCATCGCGGCAACCCGCCGCCCGCCGTCCCGCGAGCCACAGGTTAGACGCCCCCCTCGGCATCTTGTTCACCTGCAGTTTCCCCCGCCGCCGCATCAGACGAACGCTCGCCAAACCCCGCGTTTTTCCCGCCTGCATCCGCAGTCCTTTCCCCCATCGCCACAAAAAAGTCCTGCAAAATCGCCGCCGCCGCCAGCGCATCTCGTCGCGCCTTCTTCTGTCCCCGCGTGAGCCCCGACCGCGCCATGCGCCAGTCCGCCTCCACACTGCTCAATCGCTCATCCTGAAAATGCACCACGCGCCCCGTCGCCACACTCACGCGCTGCGCAAACGCCCGCACGCTCCTGGCCCGCGGCCCCTCGCTCCCATCCATATTGAACGGCATCCCCACCACCAGCTCCCCCGCCGTGCGCGATTCCCCAAAATACCCCGCCACCTCACGCACGATCGCCGCCAGCAAACTCTCCCCCCCACGCTCCGCAATCGGCACTTCCAAAACCTTCAAAGGCGACGCCAACCGCGACCACGCGTCCCCCGCCGCCAGCCCCGTGCGCTTATCGCCCAAATCAATGCACATGTATCGCACGCCCGATGGTAGCGGAGCGTGACAAATGGCCAAATGGTCAAATTTCCAAATGGCCAAATGAAGACAGGTGTGCGGATGCGCCTTGCTCACCCGCACGCCCATTTCAGATTTGGCCATTTGGCCATTTGACCATTTGGCAATTTTGCATTACGCCGCCATCTTCACATCCGCCTCGCGTTCCCGCACACCCACCTGCACCGTGATCGCTTCGCTCATCTCGCCCTTGTGTGTTCCCCGGCGCGGCACGATGATGTACCGGACACCCATCGCCACCGCAGTCGCCGGCAGCGTGTCGTCAACAAACGTGATGGTGCGCGTCCGGGCCGTGGTGCCTTCGCACGCGCCGATGCTGGTGAAGGTTCGCTCGCCCGGCAGTTTGCGCAGGACATCAAAGAATGCGCCGCTGCTCGCGCTGGCGTTGCTCGCGGTCCACGAGAGCTTCACCGCGCCCGTCCCGACAAGATCAATGGTGATGTTCGTCGCCTTCCCCGGCGCGCCCTTGGGGCTGTTGTCCGCACGCGGGGGAATCCTGCCCAGCGCGAGAATGTCGCTGGCATCTTCGCTGTTGCTGGCAGTCGTCTTGATGGTGCGCACGATCGATGACGCAACCACCGCGAGCGCATCGGCGTTGCCGTGGAGCAGCGTGGTCGCCGCCTGGGCCGCCGCGCGAGCGCGTTGGGCGGCGTCAAATGCCTCGCGGGCCGCAGCGAGCGCGGTTTGCAGCGATTCAATCTGCAGCGTGCTCAGGCCCAGTTGCCCAGCGTGCGTCTCCCACGCGCTGCGGTGGCTCTCGCAAAACTCGATCTGCTCGATGATGGTTTCGGGGAGAATCGCCATACATGCTCCTGACAAGTGCCTTGTTCCCGCGTCCATTACACCGCGTGAGCCCGGCCACGCCGCCGGTTTCACGCACCCGCCTGTGTGACCGCCGCGTACATCTGCCTGTCTCGCGTGCGTCAGCCGGGAGAACTCGTCCGACTCCCGGGCATCCATCGACGCGGGCCGGCTCGTGCTTGAGCCGGAGGGAGAAATCGTCATGCAGTTTGTCACATTCGCCGCGCCGGAGATGCGCTCCCGCATACGGCAGATCGCCTGCGGCCTGCCGCAGAACATGGCCCGCTCGCCGCAGTTGGCTTGCCGTTCACCGGAGATGATCTCCGGCGAAGGGTTCGCGACCTTCGCCGCCACGCAGGGTGCGCTCGTCGCCACGACCCGCGCGATCCTTCTCCTGCTGCTGACCCTCCTCCTCCCTCACTCTGCCCCTGCGCAGTGCATGCCTCAGTGGCAGCCCCTTGACTCCAGCACCGCAAGCTACCCCGGCACCGATCTGCCCGTCACTGCATCCATCATGTGGGACGCGGATGGCCAAGGCGGCCAGCCCCCGCGCCTCGTCATCGGCGGATCCTTCAATGTCGCCGGGAGCGTCTTTGCCAATGGCAATGCCATCTATGACCCGGCCACGGGCGCGTGGTCCGCGCTCGATGCCAGCGCGACCGCGCCGCGCATCATCTACAGCTGGGCCGTCCTGCCGGGTGGTGAGCTGGTCGCCGGCGGTTTGTTTGCAACCGCGGGCGGTGTGACGGTCAACAACATTGCACGCTGGACGGGCACCACGTGGGCACCGCTGGGATCGGGCTTGCCGGGCGGCACCGTCTCGGAACTGGTGGTCATGCCCAATGGCGATCTGATCGCGGGGGGGGACTTTACCGCCGCCGCCGGGGCCGCGGCGAACTTCATCGCGCGCTGGGACGGAACGGCGTGGTCACCTCTGGGCACGGGCGTTGACAATCAGGTCCGTGCGCTCGCCGTCATGCCCAACGGCGATCTGGTCGTGGGCGGCCTCTTCATCAATGCGGGCGGAAGAACCGCCAATCGCATCGCCCGATGGGACGGCGCGACATGGTCGACGTTGGGCACGGGCATGAACGGCAGCGTGATGACACTTGCCGTGCTCCCCAGCGGCGACTTGCTCGCGGGCGGCAGTTTCTGGACGGCGAACGATCAGCCAGCCAACCGCATCGCGAGCTGGAATGGGACGCGATGGTCGCCCTTGGGCTCAGGCGTGGGCGGCGCGAGCTTTCCCGTGATCCACAGCATCGCGGTCCTGCCCGGCGGTGATGTGATCGTGGGCGGCATTTTCGGAACCGCCGGCTCAACAAGTGCCAATCTGATCGCGCGATGGAACGGCACAGACTGGTCAGCACTGGGCAGCGGGCTTAGCACCCTCATTCCCTGCTCCGTTGACACCTTGACGGTCCTTCCCGATGGCAGCGTGGCGGTGGGTGGACAATTCAGCACCGCTGGGGGCAGGGCGATGGGCAACATCGCGCGCTGGGACGGCGCGGCGTGGACGCCGGTCGGCAGCGGGATGAATGGGTGGCTCTTCAGCCTGGCGACCATGTCCAACGGCGACCTGATCGCGGGCGGTTCCTTCACCGATGTGGGCGGGGTGATTGTGAACAACGTCGCCCGCTGGAACGGCTGGGCCTGGTCGGCCTTGGGTGCGGGCGTAAGCTCACCCAATCCGGCCACCGTATTCGCCACGGTGGTAATTCCCGGCGGCGATCTGGTCGTGGGCGGGAGATTTCAGAACGCCGGTGCGCTGCGGGTGAACAACATCGCGCGCTGGAACGGCTCGACGTGGTTCGCACTGGACGCGGGCATCGCCGGAGAGGTGCGTGAACTGGCGGCCTTCTCCAACGGCGACATCATCGCAGGCGGTCGCTTCCCGACCGCTGGACTGAATACGGCAAATCATGTGGCCCGCTGGGACGGCGAGACCTGGTCGATGCTCGGTGCGCTGGCGAAGGCGGACGGAACGGAAGGATCCGTGAGCGCATTGGCCGTCCTCCCCACCGGCGATGTCATCGTCGCGGGCACTTTCGCCACTGTGCAAGGCGTCGCTGCCAGCGGGATCGCGCGGTGGAACGGCTCGACGTGGTCATCGCTGGGAACGGGCTTGGGTGGGACATCCCCGGCTGTTTTCGGTCTCATCGTCCTGCCCAGCGGCGACCTCATCGCCGCCGGCGCGTTCACGACCGCTGACGGGGTGACCGTGAACAACATCGCCCGCTGGGACGGCGCGACGTGGTGGCCATTGGATGCGGGCCTGAACAGCAGCGCGAGCGCTCTGACCCTGCTGCCCGGCGGCGATCTGGTCGCCCTTGGGCGATTCCCGACCGCGAACGGAACCATTGTGAACCGATTCGCACGCTGGAACGGCACATCATGGTCATTGGAGGGCGCGGGCGTCTATCCGTCCAACACTGCGGTCTTCAGCCTCGCCGTACTGCCCGGCGGCGACTTCGTTGTCGGCGGCTTGTTCGTCTCAATCGGTGGTCTCATCACGCCCAACATCGCACGATGGGGCTGCGTCAGGACCTGCGACGACATCGATTTCAATAACAACACCGTCTTCCCCGAAGACGCGGATGTCATCGCCTTCTTCGATGTGCTCTCGGGCGCGGTCTGCAGCACCTGCAACGACATCGACTTCAACAACAACACCGTCTTCCCCGAAGACCAGGACGTGATTGACTTCTTCAACGTGCTGGCGGGCGGGACGTGTCCGTAAATGGCCAAATTGCCAAATTTCCAAATGGCCAAATGAAGGCAAGTGAACAGGCGCGCGGCAACCACCCGCGCGCCTGTCTTCATTTGGCCATTTGGCCATTTGACAATTTGGCCATTTGCCCCAACTTACCCCGCCCCCACCACCGCCGCCGCCCCACTGCCTGCCGGTTCGCCGCTTACGTACGTGCTGTCGCGGCGGAGTTCCACCACCAGCGTGTCATCCGCTCGCGCGCCCACGCGCTTGGCATCGGTCGCGGCCAGCACTGCATCCGCGAGCGGCCCGCGACGCGTGCTCACGTCTCTCATGATCGCGCGCAGGCCGTCAAGCCCCAGCAAGCGGCCCGTCGCCCCCAGCGTTTCGGTGATGCCATCGGTGTACGCGAGCAATCGATCGCCCGGCAGGAACGGCACATGAGCCGCGCCGGCTTCAAAATCTTCGCCGCTGCACGCGCCCAGCACGAACGTCGTCGAGAATAGCTCCTCGATCTCGCCGCTGCTGCGGATGATGAACGCCGGCGGATGCCCGCCGCTCGCATAAATCAGTTCATCGTTCTCCGTGTCAATCAGCAGGCACAGAGCCGTCAGATACACGCTGTGCGTCGCGAGCGTGAGGTGCGCGTAGCGATTGAGCAGGCACAGCAATTCGCCCGGCTTGATGTCCGGCCGTTCCGCAGTGATTCGCGTCAGTTCCCCCCAGATGCGATTGACCGTCAGCGCGGCGAGAATGCCGTGCCCCGTGACATCAAGCACGACCACCGTGAGCTTGCCCGGCTGCGTCTCGTGCGCGAAGAGAAAGTCTCCGCCGATCTGCTGCATGGGCTCGTACCGATACGCCAACTGCACCGGCCCCTGCGTGATGGCCCGCGGAAACAACGCTTCGTGAATGCGGCGTGCATCGACCAGCTCTCGCCGCACATCGCGATATCGCTTGTAGAAGAACGCCCGCTCGGCCATCTCATAGCGCCGCGAGTGCCGAATCATGCACAGCAGCACGCCCGGCGCGCCCACCATGGGCCCCATCAGCAGCGTGAAGCTGCGCACCGCGATGGACGATTCGCTCAGCGTCATGTGCAGCACCGCCCACACCAGCAGCACAGGAATCAACGGCATCATCGCCTGCCGAGGCGTCCAAGGCAGGAAGCAGCACGCGAGAAAATGCGTGATGAACACGCCCACAATGCCCAGACTCTCGCCCAGCGGCAAGTAGTTGATGCCGATCTGCAGGAAGCCATCAACGACGACGAGCAAGTACGTGAGCCGCAGGAACTGCTCGCCCACCAAATCGCGCCGCTTCCACGCCAGCCAGAAGCATCCGACATATACCGACAGCCCGATCAGACTGACCGTCATCGTGACGGCCAAGTTCTTCCACTCGGTGTCGTTGATGCTGACCGTCACGCCGGGCGTGTTGGTCGCCTGCACAGCCTTCGCGACCGCTGGGAACGCGAAGAACCCGATCGTCATCACGATCAAAGCGATGATCGAAAGCCCGATGAGCGTGCCCGAAAACCACAAGAACCGCCGACGCAGCAACTGCTGCGTCTCACGATCAAACTCCTGCTGGAGTTCGCTCGGGCCGGCGGCCATGGTGACGGGAGCACTTTGCATCTGAACAGACAGCGTACCACAAACCCGCGGACATTCCTAGAGCCTTCCGTACGTCAAGACCGCGAAAGCTCGCAACTTGTTCGCCCGGGCCACGTTGGCGTTATGCGGGGTTTTTGCCTCAAGATTTCGCCCAAGTCGGCGGTTGTGTGGGTGCCGCGCCCGCGTCGTACCCTCGACCATGCACGCATCCGCCGGGAATCACGATGTCCGCTACACCTGGAAGCTCCTGCGCGCGGGTGAATTCCGCCTCGATGGCGGCAGCATGTTCGGACTCATCCCCCGCTCGGTCTGGTCGCGCTCCGTCCCCACCGACGACAAAGGCCGCATCACCGTCCAGCACAATTGCCTCCTGCTCGAGCGCGTGGGCGACGCCCCGCGCGACGCGAAAGGCAACACCATCGACAGCCCCAAGCTCGTCATCATCGAAGTCGGCACGGGTGACAAACTCGACGCCAAGAGCCGCGATCTTTTCGCGATGGAGGACAACTCCATCCACGCCCAGCTCCGCAAAGTTAGCTGCGATCCCAAAGACATCGCCGCCGTCTTCGTCAGCCATCTTCACTTCGACCACGCGGGCGGCCTCACGCGCCTTCCCACCGCCGGCGAAACCGCCGATTGGACCGGCCCCGCCAGCGGCATGGCCGGCGCACGTCCCGATCACGGCGTCAAACTCACCTTCCCCAACGCCCGCGTCATTGCGCAGCAGCGCGAGTGGGACGACGCTCTCGCCAATCGCAGCGTCATGACGCGCACCTACTTCCGCGATCACCTCGATCCCATCAAAGACCATCTCAAACTCATCGACGCCCCCGCGCCCTTCGCCAGCTACATCACGCCCGACAAAACCGACGCGCCCATGCTCCGCTTCGACCAGCGCGCCATCGAGGTCTACCCGGGCCTGCGCGTCTTCCGCACGCCGGGCCACACCTGGGGCCAGCAAGCCATGCACTTCAAAGACCCCGCAGGCAACACCGTCGTCTTCACGCCCGACGTCCTCCCCACCGCCGCCCACGCGGGCCAAACCTACAGCCTCGCCTACGACGTCGAACCCTACACCAGCATGATCACGAAGACCTGGTTCCTGCGCCAAGCCGCCGCCGAGAACTGGCTCCTCGTCCTCGACCACGAGCCCGGCAATCCCCTCCGCCGCGCCAAGCCCAACGACAAAGGCTGGTACGACCTCATCGAAGCCTGACTACAAATCTCACTTTCGCACACATGCTCGCCGCCTCACGCGAAGATCAGTAGTCCCGCGATAATCCACAGCCCCGCCAGCAGCATCACCAGCGCCGTGTAGCCCACGATGTCGCGCGCCTTCACGCCCGTGATCGCCAGCAGTGGCAGCGCCCAAAACGGCTGCAGCATATTGGTCAGTTGATCCCCATACGCCACCGACATGATGATCGTCCCCGGATGCACGCCCTGCGCAAACGCCGCTTGCAGCGCAATCGGCCCCTGCACCGCCCACTGTCCGCCGCCACTGGGCACAAACAGATTGATCACGCTCGCACTCAAAAACGTCGTGACCGGCAGCCACGTCGGACTCGCTTCGCTCGCCACATCCGCCAGCACGCGAATCAGCCCCGTGTTCACCATCACCGCGATGATCGCCGCATAAATCGGAAACTGAATGATGATGCCTCCGCACCCCTTCGCCGCTTCATCAACCGCGCGCACAAACGACCGCGCATTGCCATGCAGCACCAGCCCCAGCACCAGCATGCACGACGCGATCTCATTCAGCCCCACGCGCGAGATTGACGACACATCCAGAAACCGCCACAACCCCGCCGCCAGAAGACACGCCATCACAATCGGCACCACGCGCGACTGCTCCAGCCACGCCGGCACGCGCCCCATCGACGCATCATCTTCACTCGCTTTCGACTCCTCGCGCTCCACATCTCTCGGCACCGTGCACACATGATCGCGCTCATTCCGAGGCGTCAGCACCCACACCGCCGCCGGCACCAGCACCAGCAACCCACCCGTGATGAACAAATTGAACGGCGTGAACAACGTGTGCTCGAGCGCGATCCCCTGCGGAAACCCCGCCGACACAATGCGGTCCATCACATCCGCCGGCAGCGTCCGCCGCGCACCTTCGATCGATGTCATCGTGAGCGGCGCGGACCCCGACAACCCGCCGTGCCACACCATGAGCCCAAAGTACCCCGCCGCAGCGATGATCGGATAGTGATGCGTAATGCCGCGCCGCGCCAAACTCTGCCCCGCCTCGCGCGCCAGCAGCGCGCCCACGATCAATCCCAGCCCCCAGTTGATGACACCCGTGCAACACGCCACGCACGCGACCATCGCCGCCGCGCCTTGGCCCGTCGTCGGAATACTCGCCATCCACCGCAGCCCGCGCGCCACCACCGCCGTCGACGCTAGCACATGCCCCGTCACCAGCACCAGACACATCTGCATGCTGAACGTGAGCAGCGACCACATGTGCGACCCGCTCGCGCCCGTATCACGAAACGAGTCGGCCAGCCGCGCACACTTCTCGCGCACACTCAGCACCTCGCCCGCAGCGCGAAAGTCCCCGAGCGCAAACCCCAGCCCGCACGTCACGATGAGCAACACCACCGCAATCACCAGCGGATCGGGAGCCACCGCGCGAAACACCTTGCTGATCGCCAATCCCACTCGCGCAAACACCTGCTGCATCCCGCCAGCATAAACCATTTTCACCCATCAATGCCGCACGCGGCTCTCCACTCCCCCAAATGTTCGGCAAATGTCGGCCCACCCACGACCAACGCCGGCCCCGACCTTCCACTCCGCCCGATTTGTTCTCCGCCCCCGACCGATCTATACTTCCAACCGGCCCGTCACAAGGCCGACAATTCGTTTCGCCTGGAGAGGTGGCCGAGCGGCTGAAGGCGATAGTTTGCTAAACTGTTGTACGGACTAAAATCTGTACCGGGGGTTCGAATCCCCCCCTCTCCGCTTCCAAGCCCCGAGCCCAATGGGCGTCGGGGCTTTTTCGTGGAATCGGCGAATTCTCCGCGAGACTTGGCGCTACTTGTGAGGCCGCCTTGGGTAGAGACCCCGTCTCGCGGCAGTATGTGGCAAAATACGCGACAGGTTCTCTGGCGTGCGCCAGACCAGTGTCGTTTTGAGGGCGAGCTCGGGTCGCCGCATGTCGACATGTATGTACATTCGAATCTCACCAACTCCGCTTCAAGGCCCTGAGCCCAATGGGCGTCGGGGCTTTTTCGTGGAATCGGCGAATTCTCCGCGAGACTTCGCGCTCCTTGGGTGGCGGCTCGTGCAGAGACCCTGACTTCGGTCACGATGCGGCACAATGTGCGACAGGTTCTCTGACGCACCCCGGGCCAGTGTCGTTTTCGGGGCTTCGCCGAGCAGCTTCGCACAGGATACCCGCTAACTTGATCTGGCTGAGATCAGTGCATTCCCGTAGCGCTGCCTCATATCGTCACTCATTATGTCTGTTTACGAGCTATCGGTTCAGGAATTCGTTCGCTCCGTCCACATCAACAAGGACGCTGCGGCGCTGTGGTTGCTGGGAGCCGGCGCCTCGATCAGTTCGGGCGTACCAAGTGCCGGAGAGTGCATATGGCATTGGAAGAGGTCTATCTTCTTGTCGGCGCACCCGGGGATGAGCGATTTGTTCTCAGAGTTGTCCTTGCCGTCGACGCGGTCGCGAATCCAACAATGGCTCGATGCACAGAAGACGTACCCGCCGGCGAATGCACCCGACGAGTATGGCATCTACGCCCAGCGCTGTTACCCCATCGCGGCTGACCGCCAGACGTACTTTCGGCAACTGATCAGCGGCAAGCAGCCGCATGTCGGTTACCTGCTGCTAGGGCTGGTGGCCGAGGCGGGCATGGTGGACTCGGTGTGGACTACCAACTTCGATGGTTTGGTGTCGCGAGCCGTCGTCAAGGCGACCAGGCTCGCCCCGATCGAAATCGGTCTGGATAGCCGTAACCGCCTCCGCGAGCCGCGAACTGGCGAGATCCAGGTGGTTGCCTTGCACGGCGACTACCGATACGACGATCTCAAGAATCTTCCCGACGAGGTGGCGGCGCAGGAGGCTCTGTTCGTGGAGGAGCTGATGAAGCGGCTCCTAGACCGCGATCTTGTCGTCGTGGGGTATAGTGGCCGTGACGACTCAGTGATGACCACGCTGGGATCGGCGTTCGGCCGTCCGGGCAAAGGACGCCTTTATTGGTGCCATGCCGGTTCTCAGGAGCCTGCCCCAGCCGTAGTAAAGTTAATCAAGAGTGCCCGGGCCTGCGGTCGCGACGCCTTTCTAGTGCCAGTCCAGAGCTTCGACGACCTGATGTACCGTCTCGCTGCAGCCTGCCTGACCGGTGATGGTCTGGCGAAGTCGAACACGCTGCTTGCCACGGCCCAGCCAAGAATTGACGTTCCGCCGCCCTTTGAACTGCCCGCAGGGCCTCCTGCAGCAGTCTCGAAGAGCAATTCGTTCCCGATCACCTTGCCAGCGGAGATCCTCGAAGCAGACGTGAGTGGATTTGATAGTAAGGGCGCATGGACAAGATTGCGTGAGGATGTCGGGGACCGGCCCATCGCTGCTGGACTCTTCCGGGGACGGGTCCTGGCGCTGTCCACACAGTCTGAGCTAGAACGTACGTTCGGGAACCGCATCCGGGGAAGTGTCGTCCGGACACCGATACAGCGGTCTGAACTCGATCGTCATGACGGGATCGTCGTCTCAATTCTGATTTCAGCTCTGGCTCGGGCGCTCGCGTCCAAGCCGGGTTTGAATGTTGACCGCGAGCGAATCTGGCGAAGTGAGGCTAGGACCACGCGGACCGTTAATGGAACCAGGGTCGTCATCCACGATGCGATACTCCTGTCGTTGCGGCTCATTCAAGGGAACTCCTTCCTGATCGTCAAACCGACGGTTCATGCGCGGCTTGAGGACGGGCAGCTTCCACCCAAGAGCATCGCCATGGAAGCCAAGCGTGGGGAGACCGCCTCTTGGACAAACGATTCGTTCAACGATCGATTCAAGGTGTGGCACAAACTTCTCTTTAGTGAACCCGTGACGGAGGTCGAATACCCCCCGGCGAGTGGCTCGGGGTTTCGCTTCAGCGTGGGTAACAAACCGCCGTTCGCGGCACTCACCGGTTCGCCAGCCCTTCCAAGCACAATCGTCCAAACGGTCAATAAACATCTGCGCTTCCAGGGCACGATACGGCCGGACGCACGGCTGTTGTTCCGCGCCCGCCGCAACGACGGCTACGTTAAGGACGAGCATCCAATCAGGGGCATCGTTGAGAACAGGCCGTACGACTTTGATCTCAGTTCCAAGGGGCTTGAAGGACCGGTCCGCATTTCAGTGGTCTGCCCCCAGTCGGAAGCACACAGAGCCGCCAACTTCCTCGCCAAGCTAACGTCACGAGCGGCTCCAGACACTAAGGGTGACTACTTGATCGAGTTCCCTGGCTTTCAGAACGCCTTTGGTACGGACTTCGTGGTAGCAGCCCCGGGCTCAAGCGGCTTCGTCGACTGCCCTGAACCCTCCAGGACTCTGTCCGCTGAGAAAGCGTACGGTCGGCTGCGCATGCAACTGCTCGACAGCGTGAAGCAGGCCGCACACGCCAACCCCGGGGCCATCGTCGTTATCTTCAAGCCCAAGCGCTGGGATGACCTAGAGAACTCACTTGAGAATCGTGAACCAAACCTCCACGATGCGGTCAAGGCATTGTGCGTGCAGTTGGGGGCGTGCACGCAGTTCATCCGCGAGCAGACGCTCAACAAGAAATACAGCTGCGAAATCATGTGGTGGCTCGCGCTGTCCTTCTACTCGAAGGCAATGCGCATCCCTTGGCTTCTGGATGGCCTCGACGACAACACAGCGTTTGTTGGCATGGGCTTCGCCATCGACCGCACGGCGACGTCCGGCCAGCACATCCTCGTGGGCTGCAGCCACCTCTACAACGCTCGTGGCTATGGTCTGCGATACCAACTGAGCCGCCTTGAGTCTTCTGTAGTCAGACGCGGCAATCCGTACCTGTCCAGGGAAGACGCCCGACGGCTGGCGCAGAACGCGCGGCAGTTGTTCTACACCTCGATGCAGAAGTTCCCGCAGAGGGTGGTGCTTCATAAGCGGACGGAGTTCACGCGCGATGAACGCGACGGTTTGCGCGAAGGGTTCGATGGCGTGAAATCGTTGGAGATGCTCACTATCCAGGAGGACCCTCAGCTGAGGTTCATCGCCTCCACGTACCGGCAGGGACAGCTCGAAGTGGACAAGTTCTTCCCCTTGCCGCGGGGTGCAGCCATCGCATTGGGGCCGTCCGACGCCTTGGTGTGGCTCCATGGATCCGCGGCAAGCGTTCAGCAGGGATCACGTCGCTACTTCAAGGGGAGGAAGGGCGTGCCGGTGCCGCTCAGGATTCATCGCTATGCGGGGAGCAGCGACTTGCCGACGTTGGTCGACGAGGTACTGGGGCTGTCGAAGATGTCGTGGAACTCTTTCGACCTTTACTCCAACCTACCCGCCACCATCGAATCATCCAACGAGATCGCACGGATTGGAAGGTTGCTTGACCGGTTTGGTCCGCTGAGCTATGACTACCGTTTGTTTATCTAGCTCGCAGTCAAAGTCGTTCAAGTTTAACAGTCCACGCAGCGCATCGTCTTTGATCGTTGTTCGAATTGCTGGGGTTACTCAAGCAGGTTGCGTGCGATCAATCTCGGCGGTAACCCAGTACTCTGCGCGCCGTGATTATGCTCGGCGACGATCCTCGCGTTGCTGCGACACGAGACCGAGCCGTGCTTCCTGACGCGGCCACTCCAAGTGCTGCCCAGCTTCGACGAGGTCGTTGACGCTGACGCGGGGCGGCAGACCTGCGGTGAGCGCGGCTCGGATGATGCGCGGGGAGAGGTTGGTCAGACCGAGCAGCTTCTTGACCTGGGATGCCGACACGCGCCGTCGGGCAGCGAGCACGTCCATTGAGTCGCCCGTGCGAAGCAGCTCCGCGCGCCAGAGGAACGCCTGTCCCAACGCGTGGACGAGGTGCGGATGGGCGCACGCCTTTGCATCCGATGCCGCCGTCAGCAGCAAATCATGTCCCTCTGGCGAAACAAGGACGCGGCGCCCATCCATCCGCTTCATGTGGATCGCGAGCGTGATCGTGGTGATGCCGTCATCGTTTGTCACCGATGGCTTGAAGGGACACGTCGGCAAAGGTTGCGGGGTGGGCTTTGCATCGTCCCCTTCAGTTGACGCCAGCGATTGACGTCGTGAGTTGCCTACTGCTTCGACGACGTTTGTCGCGCCATTGGTGCCCAACGTCTTCGCGCAGCTCGCCACTTGTTCGTTACTGAGTTCGATGATGATGCGGTCCAGCCCAACCGTGACTTGGCGAATCATCTCACGAAGCCAGTGATCACGGATCGAGGGAGTGAGCGTGCCAAGTTCAACCGACTGCGTCGCGCGGAGATGATCGGCGACGAGCGCCCGCACGAGATCGTCGACGATTGCGGCGTTGAGCGACTTGATCGGGCAGGCGGCGTAGCCCTGCTTGATGGCCCGCTGGCTCACGTAGTAACGCACGGCCGGCGCTCGGACGGATGGACTCACGGAAGACGTCAGCCCTTTGCCATCTCCATCGCCCGCCCGCTGGGTCGAGCCTGGCGACATGGTCGAACCATCAACGGTGCGGAACTTGCCCTTCAGCAAGTGAGTATGCGTCCACTGACCCGGCTCGCGTCGGTTGACGATTGTCATCATCGCCTGCACCTTGTCCCAGAGCTCGCGCGAGATGATCGGTTGGTGCAGGCCTTGGTGCAGTTCCGTGACTCGTTGTGATCGGTGCACACCGGGTGACGCAGATGGCGGCGTCCGAGTGTGCGCAATCATGCCGATGTAGATTGGGTTGGTCAGAATGCGGTGGATAAGGCCCGTTGAGAAGCTGTTGCCGCCGAAGCTGCGCCCCCGCGAACTCGTCCATTGCTTGGTGCGATGACCTGCACCATTCACATGCGTTGCCACGGCGAGCAGTGACTTGGTGGCCACGTAAGTGTCGTAGATCGCGCGGACGGTTGCGGCTTCCTCCGGCACGATCAGGAGCGTTCGTTCCACGAAGCCAGCTTCACCTTCTTTGGGGCGCCGGTATCCGAGCGGAGGTTGGCCCGTGACAAACACACCTCGCTTAAACGTGGCGGCAAGCTTGTCGCGAATGCGCTCGCCCGCGACTTCACGCTCGAACTGCGCGAACGAAAGCAGCATGTTGAGCGTGAGACGGCCCATGGACGTCGTGGTGTTGAACTGCTGGGTCACGGACACAAAGCTCACGCCATGCTCGTCAAACGTCTGCATGAGCCGGGCGAAGTCGGCGAGCGAACGGCTCAGGCGATCGACTTTGTAGACCACAACGGTGTCGATGCGCCCCGCGACGATCGCGGTGAGCAATCGCTGCAAGCCTGGACGGTTGGTTGAACCGCCTGAGAAGCCACCATCGTCGAATGTGTCGGCGAGTGGCGTCCAGCCTTGGTGCTTCTGGCTCTTGATGTAATCCACGCATGCTTCACGCTGGGCATCCAGCGAGTTGAAGGCCTGATCGAGCCCCTCCTCGCTGGACTTGCGCGTGTAGATCGCGCAGCGGAGTGTTGATTGAGAGCCGCTCATGATGCTGACCTCCCACGTCGAGCACGATTGACGAGACCAAAGAAGCGCGGTCCCGACCAGTGGAGGCCGGTGATCACCAGCGTGACTTCCGTGAGGCTGGCGTACTCCTTATCGCGGTAGCGAAACGCTGGTTTGGACTTGCCATTGACCGTGTGTGTGACGACCGTCACCTCGTGGGTGCGACCGCGCCACTCTCGAATAAGGCGACTGCCCGCAGGCAAATCCTCGACGGCACGACGGGTCGACGCGGTTGCGATGACGCGGGATCGTGACAGACCGGCACTTACGGGAGCATCACGTTCATTTCGTAACGACTCACGATCCGCGCGGGCCATTGCAGCCTTCAGTAGCCGCTGTGTTGGCGCGTCAAGTCCGCCGCCGATCGACTCCTGATAGCGCCAGCCCAGCTCTCGCATCAAGAGTCGCTTCTGGCCCGGTGGCTTGGCATTGCCATGGTGCTCGCGCCACACCTGTCGCAACTCAGCGAGCGAGAGACGGGGCAGCTTGGCAAGGTCGAGTGTTGACCTCATGGCTTACCCCCGCGAGCCTTGCGCTCCGTTCGAGCGTGACGCGATCCATTGTCAACCTTGGTCGTTAGGCTTGAGGCGCTCGTCTGGGCGGAGGCTGCCGGGCGCTTGCCGCCTCCATTCGGTGCGGGTTCAGCGACCATCGGACTTGACGCGGCGAGGGCAAAGTGTCCCGGGCTGATCTTCCGGAAGCGCGACGCGGAACCCTTGGCCGCGATCTCTCGCGACATCGCGGCGTACAGAGTGGCATCGGGCGTCTTGCCGCCAGGACTCATCCACAACTTTGCTTTCGCCATGCGTTCAATGAGCTGTGGCGCGGACAATCCGGACTCGGCCATCTTTCCTGTGAGTGACGACAAGACTTGGGCGGCTGCGTCGAGCGCGCTTAGCGATCGGACGGAACGTTGTGGCGACGCGCCGCGGGTTGCGGCTGAATTGTTCGTCGCGGGCTGCCGCGCCGACGCGCTCTTGGCTTTGGTCGCGCGGGGCTTCGACGCATCTGCTTGCGTCGAGGGCCGAGTGGCGACTAGGTTTTCGATTCGTGCCTTGCGACGTGAACGCGGCTCTGCTGGCGATGCCGTTGCCAGAGATGGTTTGGCCGGGTCGCTCGGTGTAGCTGCCGGAGTGGTCGTGGAACTTGATCCATTTCGCTGCGGTGCGCGTCGCTCGGTCATCGCTGGCTCCTTGTTGTGTTCACGCTCCCAGTGATGGCCTAATGCAGGCGTCCGCTCTGAGCGAGAACATCGCACATCAGGGCCGGGACATGGGCGATAGGCAAGGCGCTAACGCGGATATCTTGCGATGTCGCGCAGATGTTGGGGACATGCGCACAGGCGAATCGCGATCTGGCCGCACTTTCCGGTGGATATCCGCTTCCTATAGCTCGGATGTGGGCGACCGCCCACTTTCACGCAACCACGACACGCACGGTGACGTGTGGTGGCATGACAATCGCCACACGACGCGTACGGGAGCGCCGAAGGTATGTCGCGCTACGACCCCTTGATGAGACACGTTGCGACGGGAGCAAGATACAGCGCGCTACGAGCCCCTAGCACTTACGCATCGCCATGAGCATTGGTGAAGCTCCCTCGCGACGCGTTCTCGCGACATCCGCCGCCCTGCTCTCTGAACGTTGTCATGACCAACACACAGGCCGATCGGCTCCTGAAAGCCACCAATGCGCTTCGATTGAATCTCGTCACGATGCTCGCTCGTCTCGATGTACTATCTGACATTGTAGAAGAGGTCACATCTGGAGCAACGTGGGCCGCTTTCGCGGGCCGGTCAGAAGCTCCGTATCCGCAACCCGGACGAGCGCGTTCTCGGTGGTCGGTGGCGACAAGTCTAACGATGCGTCGGGGCAATGCACAACAGCCTACTTCTGACGTGCTCGACTCTGGTCGTCGAGGAGAGTCCTGCGCCAGTGCAGCCAGCATCCAAACGCCGACAACGTTCCATGTCGGCCGGGTCGCTCGGCTGTTTGGGTTTCGGACCGAGTGCTGATAATGATGCAGAAGCCCGGGGGTACCCAGGAATGGTCAGTCACGCGACGGGGTATGAGCGGACTGGAGCCTGCGCCGCAACAAGCGCTACGGGAGCCGCGATCTTGACCGGAACACAGCTGGCGAAAGCTGGGGCCACTACTCTAACACCTCGACGGATGAGGTAACCGGATTGCCGCCATGCGCCTGGACCAACTGATTGCATACTTCGGCACGTCGCCAGCGCTGAAGCTGCTGCGGGCGCAGCACGCCCCTTTCGTGATCGATTTCCTGCACCGGCAGTTCAAAGGCTCGGGCCGCATCTCCCTCCCCTCATCAGACTTGGTTGCGGCGCTAGGCGAGTACCAAGAGTCCGTGAGCGAAGCCCATCCGGAGTCGATACGGGACAAACCGGAGACCTATTTGTCCTCCTGGTGCAGCGGGGAGACGCGCTGGCTGCATCGCTCTGTAGAAGGCGGACGGAACGAGCCGGTGTTTCAGCTGACCCCGCACACTGAGGACGTGTTTCTGTTCCTCGACCGCGCCCTGCAGAGAGATCTGGGGTTTGTCGGCACTGAGTCTCGTCTGCGTGTCGTCATTAGTACCCTGGCCGATCTCGTCGCCGGCGCGTCGCACGATCCCGAAGTCCGGTTGGCTCACTTGTACGAGGAACGCAAGAGGCTCGACGACGAGATCGGTCAGATCCTGCGGGACGGCGGAGTCGAGGCGCGGTATGAACCCGCTGCGGTGCGAGAGCGGTTCGCCACCGCCGTTGGCCTGCTCAAGGAACTCCTCTCCGACTTTCGGGCCGTGGAAGACCGCTTCAAGGACATCACGCGGCAGGTGCAGCGGCGACAACTCGACGGAAAGGACTCACGCGGGGAGATCCTCCAGTTCGCCCTCGACGCGGAGGATGTCTTGAAGCAGGACGACCAAGGTGTCAGCTTCTATGAGTTCGTGCGCTTCATCTTGTCGCCGACCCAACAGGAGAAACTCCAGAGGATCATCGTCGAGCTGGGGAGGATCGACGAGCTCTCACAGCAATCCGACGGGCTCGCGACGGTTCGCCGGATGGTGCCATCGCTGATCGCGGACGCCGAGAAGGTGATGCGGACGAACCAACGGCTCTCTGCCACCCTGCGGCGGATGCTGGATTCCCGGACCGCGTCGGACCGACGCCGGGTAACGCATCTGCTCACGGAGATCCGAGGTCTCGGTGCCGCCCTCGCCAACACGCCGCCCTTCGAGGTCGGCACCACTGTTGATGTCGGCGTACAGCTTGCATTCCCCTTCTCGCGGATGTTCTGGAGTCCACCGACCGAGTTCGCGAAGATGGACCTCTCTGAAGGGCAGGTTGACGATGCGCGTCGGGTGGAGTTGTTCCGAATGCTCGCCCAGCTCCATCGCCTCGACTGGGCGGCGATGCGCCAGCGGATCAACTCTCTTACTTCTCGTGCAGGCAGATCGATGACCCTCTCGGAGGTGGTGCGAGAGTTTCCGCCGGACGCTGGGATCGTCGAGCTCCTCGGTTACATACAGATCGCCAAGGACGACGGGCACATCATCAGCCGCGAGCGCTCGGAGGACATCCAAGTCGCAGGGGCGGTGTCCCGTCTCGTTACCGTCCCGCTGGTTGTGTTCCTCCCTCCCCAGGAGACCGCGAATGCCTAACCCCTCTACATCTCCCGTCCCGGAGTTCCGCGAATGGAGCATCGCGGCCGTCCGGCTGCTACAGGGCGTCATCTACTTGGACGAAGACCGGATCTGGAACATCCTGCTGTCAAACCGTTCACAGCTCGAGACCTTCATGGCCCGCTTGGGGCTAGCGCTCGTCGTCGACGAGGCGGAGGGATACGCATATGTCCGTCAGTGGGGAGAGGACGAGTTCCCCAGCGGGTACGAGCAGCTTCCCAAGCTCGTCCGCCGCAGCCAGCTCGGGTACGCCCCCACGATGCTCGCCGTGCTCTTCCGTGATGAACTGCGACGGTTCGAGGAGGACGATCTCCACAACGAACGGTGCGTCGTGGAGGTCGACGTCGTCTTTGATCAGTGGAAGGGCTTCTTCCCGGCCCAGTTCGATGAGGTGCGTCAGCGAAAGGAGTTCAATGCCGCCCTGCACAAGCTGGAAGAGCTGGGCTTCGTTCGTAAGTTCGCCGACAACCCGGAGACATGGGAGGTCCGCCGCATCCTGAAGGCCAAGCTCCCCGCGTCCGAGCTCGAGGCGCTGAAGCAGCAGTTGGCGGCGGCCGCAGCTGCCCGTGGGCAGGGG
>DATGWV010000439.1:0-1525 GCA_035299305.1 Phycisphaerales bacterium
GCTGCCTTCACAGGCAGATGCGGATTATCAAGCTTCGCGGAAACTTCGAACTCCGTGACGCTGTCCTTGCTCTCGGTGCGAGTTTCCTTCACGTTGCCTGCAAACAACTTGCTCGCGTTGAGATTGCGCACGAACTGACGATGCAGATCAGCGCTCGTCGCCTTGCCGCGAATCGTGATATCTTGATCGACCGCCAGCCGCGTCTCGATGATCTCAACACCCACCGGCGCTGCACCAGCGATGTCACTCAGCAGCTTGGTCATCGGTGCCCGGCTGGTTTCCAATTGCTTGAACATCGCGGCCTTGAGCTTGATGTCGCCCGCCGACTTGTTGATGCTCTCGAGGCCATCCCGCCGAGATTGCAGCGACTGATAGCGTGCGTACGACAGACCAAACGGCACGCCCACAAGCAACGCGAGCGCCGCCGCGCCAACCACAATGGGGCGCGAACCCTGACTGATCCACTCGCCAAAGCGCACCAATCCAGGCTTGCGAACTTTCGGCGCGTGCGCGGTCATGTCACACAACGCCGTAATGCCCAGTGAATCTTCCACCAGCATGATCGCCGCGCCCAGCGCGATGCCATACTTGCTCAGCCACGCTTGATCGATGAGCGTGCCCGTCACGCGCCCATGCAACCACTCCGCACGTGACGCCCAGTCATTGTCATTCGCAATCGCTGCTGCGGCGGTGTCGTCAAGTTCAACGCCGCTCGTCGCCGCGAGCTCCTGCACGCACTGCGCCGCGACGTGCTCCCACGCGACATCATCGGTGGGATCATCCACCACCACGCGGGCTGCTTGCATCGCGTCTTGCTGCAGCAGCACCGCGACAGCACCCACACGCTTGTCGGCATGCACGATGTGGCCCGACTTCTTTCCCCGCAGCGCAACCAGCGCACCCAGCGGCGTGGTCCACTGCTCTGTCACTCCCTCGCGCAGCGCACTCGGCGCTTCCTTGCCAATCCACGCTGTAAAAAGTGCGGCTCGCGTCTGCCCGTTCGCATCGCTCGCGGGCAGCATTGCCGCAGCGATGCGGTGCGCCGGCACATTTGCCGGAAACTCCGCTTCCGCCATGAGATTGACAGCGGTCTGCATCTCCGCGGAACTGGCAACCGGCACAACGCCCAGCCGCGCGATCGTGCGTTCCAGCGGCGCGACGCGCACCACCACCGCACCCTTGAACGTGCCCAGTTCCTGCGCAATCAGCGAACGCGTCACGGTCTTGGCGAGCACCACGCGCGCCGCCTGCCCGGGCCCTGCGCTGCGCACCACCACCACGTGCATCTCCACGGCGTTGACCGCTGATTCATACACGCCCACCACCACGTCGGGCCGCTGCTTGCGAGAATTGCTTCCGCGATTGCTCATGCTCATCCTTACCCAGGTGCTCAGCGCACACGCACTTCCCGAATCGTCGCCGGCAGCGAACTTGCGTCCAGCGTCGCGATCATTTCCACTTCCAGACCCGTTCGATCATCGATGCCCTTGCACGTCACCACATACACATTGCTCCGCGTGCACAA
>DATGWV010000440.1:0-18398 GCA_035299305.1 Phycisphaerales bacterium
TCCCGGGTCTTGGCGGGCCGCGCAGGCGAACCGCGGCGAAAGAGACGCAAGTGCTGCGCCAAAGGTCCGCGAAGTGCGCGGCGGAGCGGAGGTTGGGCGTTGTGCGGGTAATCTCTGGGCAAACAAGCCTGAAATCGGCGGAGATTGCTTGTGTCCGGTAGCGCAGCGTCCGATGACATGCACGCCGGTCTGCCGGCGCTGCATGAGTACGTTGATCGCCGATGCTCTGGTTTGGCTGCTTCCTGCGGGCGGAACGCTCGCGGGCTATCGCGCCGCCGGTACGCTTCGCCGGGAATGGGCGTTGATGCAGGCGATGCTCGAGCACTATCCGCGCGTGATCGTCGCGAGCACCGGGGACGAAGAAGAGGTTGAGGCGCTGCAAGAGGTGGTGCCTGACACGCTGCGTGACCGTGTGTGCGTGGTGTTTGAACCGGAAATTGAACCCAATCCGATCACGGCATCGGTGCTGGCGGAGCGCGTGGCGCTGCTGCTGGGTGAAGCGAAACAAGTTGTGTGCCGAGCGAGTGAAGTGCGCGGATCGTTCTACGGGATTGATCTGGTGCATGAGCTGCGCAGTCGCGGGCATGTTGTGGCGTTTGTTGCGCGCACGACGGAAGCGTGGACGCGGTTTATCGCGCACGAGACGGGACCGCACGCGGAAGAAGCGGTGTTGAGCGGCACGGAAGAAGGCACTGTGTGTCAGATCAGCGACATGTTGATCGGCACGACGCCGGTGATGGTGAGCGATCTTGCGTGGCGATACACGCTTGATCCTCGCAACACGGCGGTGGTGCCGAACTACGCGACGCCTGTGCGTGACAATGAGATCGTGCAGGAACGCATCAAAGGGCTGTTGCTGTATGCCGGGCCGCTGGTGGCGCGCACGCGCGTGGACACGCTGATTCAAGCGGTTGCGATGCTGCACGAGGCGCATCCGGAGATCGTGCTTGAGGTGATGGGCGATGGGCCGCATCTGTTTGCATTACAGGAACTCGCAACTGAAATGAACGCGCCGGTGAAGTTCATCACCGATGCGACGCACGAGCAGAAGTTGGAGCGCATGTGCGTGTGCGACATGTTCGTACACGCGTCCGCGCTGGAAAGTCAGCCTTTGGAGCTGATTGAAGCGATGTCGCGCGGGTCGCCTTGCGTGGTGGCTGATGCCCAGGGACTGGGCGAAGTGGTGCATCACGGCGTGACCGGTTTGCGGTGCGCGGGGGATGCGCAGAGCTTTGCGCACGTGATTCAGGAAGTGCTCGCGGATGATGACTGGCGAGCGATGATGGGCTCGTCGGGCGCGCGGTTGGCCGAAGCGTCGTATGGGCTGGCGCACGTGGTGGAAGGCGAGATCGCGGCCCACGCGAAGGCGATGGAAATGGCCAGCGAGCGCACGCGTCGCGCGGCGTGAGTGGTGATGCCTACAACTTGGCATGAGTGCTTTCGCTGAAGTCGTGATTTCCGCGGAGATGTCGGCGCGTTTGCGCGATGTCGCGCTGCTGGTGTTTGATTTTGACGGCGTGTGGACGACCAACCAGGTGCTGGTGATGCAGGACGGCAGCGAGGGCGTGCTGGCCAATCGCAGCGATGGACTGGGCATCGGCATGCTGCGCGCGAGCGGCTTGGAGATGATGGTGCTGAGCGCGGAAGTGAATCCGGTGGTGAGCGCACGCTGCGCGAAAGTCAAGATGCCGTGCGTGCAGGGCGAAGCGGACAAGGCTGGAGCGCTGCGGCGAATTCTGGCCGAGAAGAAGATCGACGCGGCCCGCGTGGCGTATGTGGGCAACGACGTGAACGATGTGCCTTGCATGAACATGGTCGGCGTGCCGATCGCCGTGGCGGACAGTTGGCCCACGGTGTTGCCGCACGCGAAGCTGGTCACTCGGCGCATCGGCGGGCACGGCGCGGTGCGAGAAGTGTGCGAGTGGTTCCTCGCGGCGAGGCAGAGCAAAGCCGCGGCGGATGGACGCAACACGTGATGCCGGGTGCAAACGCCAGGGGCACGAACGCAAGCAGCAAATGACAACGGCGAGCGCCAGCCTCGGTGCTGACACTCGCCGCTGCGTGTGTGGGCGGTGGATTTACTCGGCGGCCGACGCGTCGGGGCGCGAGGTGTATTCGAGGCGCTTTTCGTCGCCAAAGCCGAAGGCTTCGGGGTTGATGTACTTGCCGCGGTTCTGTTCGAGCTTGTTCTGCTCGACTTGCAGCGGGTTCTTGAGCGCCCAGGCGTCCTTGCGTTCGCCCGTCAGTTGCCAGCTCACTTCGACGTTGGGCGCGCTGGTCTTGATGGCGAACTTGTTGTCAGCGACCTTGCTGACGACGCGTGCCATGACGAAATCGGTCTGCTGCTCGCCTTCATCGATGACGGTGAGCTGATAGCGGAAGTTGTGGTTGGTCGCTTCCATCCACGCGGGCAGCGTGATGGTGGCGTAGCCGGTGGCGTCAGTCGTGACGTTGCCCGAGTAGACGTTGATGTACTGATCGCTCTCGATGCTCGCGTGCCAGAGTTCCTTGTTCTCGGGGTCTTGCGGGTGATCGATGCGGAAGGACTTGCTGGTGGCGCTAAAGGCGCCTTGCACGGTGACGTTGCCGAAGAAGCGGCCGGCCCATGAGCCAGCGATGGTGGTTGATGCGCTGCCTTCGATGCCCGCGCCGGTGAAGCTAGCGGAATCGAGATTGCCGCGAACGCCAGCGGTACCGTTGGCGGATGCGCGGCCTTCGACTCCCCAACCGGTGGCAATCGTTGTCCACCCTCGAACGCCGTCCAGTGAGTTCACGTCAGTCAGCACGTTCAGTTTGGCGGAACCCGGAGCGGCGCCGTTGGCGAAGCTGACTTTGCCGTTGCTACCGATGGTCATCTGGGCGATGCCCGCGGTACGGTCGATGAGTTGGAAAGCAGCGTCGAGGTGCGGCGTGCCCGACACACCTTGCGTGGACTGCAGCGACCACGTGCGGCCGCTGGGACCGGTGCTCTGGATGGCGAGCTGAGTGTCAACGTCGCTGGCGACGTGCATCTTGTAGGCCGGGTTGTTAATTCCCAAACCGAGGTTGCCAGTATTCGTTAGCGCGAGGCGATCGCCGTTGCTGTACACCTTCCAGGTGGAGCCATCGAGGTAGGTCCACATGGTCCATGTGGGCGTGGAGTAGCCGTAGAAGGGCGTGCCAGCGGCGTTTTCGTTGCGAATGTACATGCCGTTGTAGCCAGCGTTGCTCGCACCGAGGCCGAACTGTTCAGCGCCAACAGTGGTGCTGCGCCCAACGCCGACGAAGCCGCCGCTAAAGGTCTGCGGGCCGTTGAATGTGTTGCCGCCGCTGCGGAGGGCGACGTTGCTGGAGAGGCGTGCGTCGGGGAGTGCGCCGACGGTGATGTTGGCGGCGTTGATGCCCGTGAGGCCAGCGCCGTTGCCCGTGAAGATGTTGGATGCGTTGTTGAAGTTGTTCACGCCGGTGAAGTTCTGGTTGCTGCCAGTGCGAGCGACGGCGGCGGGAAGCTGCGCATCGGGCACGGTGCCGGCGTTCAGGTTGCTGGCGTTGCGATAGAACGAACCGGGCTGGCCGTTCAGCGCATCAGCGTTGCTCGCATTCGCGGCCGTGCCCGCACTGCTCGCAAATGCAGCGTTGGGCGTGGGATTGAGGCGCTGACGCGGCGTGAGCGTGACAAACGCGTTGCCGCTGCCTGCGGGGCGGCGGACGTCGATCTCGATCCAACGAGCCGCACTGCCCGAAGCGGCGGCACCGAAGTCGAGTTCGGTCACGAAGCGGCCGTCGGCCTGAATCGTGACGTTGTTGGCAATGAGCGTGGCGCCTTGCTGGGTGCCGGCAGTCGAGGCGTCGTAGACGCGGAAGCGAAGGTCGACGTTGCCGCCCGCAGCGGGAATGCCGAAGATGTTGAGCTGGCCCTGATACGTGAACTGCGTGCCCAGCGTCTGCGCGTGGGCCGAGCCGGCGAGCAGCGCGAGGGCGAGGGGAGCCGAGAAGGCCAGGGCACGGATGTGAGAGTGGATCGAGTGACGCATGAAACTTCTCCTTCGCTTTGCGGAGCGTGACGACTGACGCGGCCCCACGCCGGGGCAGGCCCAAACAGAGCGCCGCGGGGGGCGGGTGTTTCGCGGTACAGCGCGAAACCCGGGCCGCCGGCGCGAAGGAAGCGAGAAGTCTGGGCGGAGGCCGCCACGATTTGCAGGAAAAGTGATCGAAAGGCGACAACTACCAAGGGCCGAACGAGGCGTGCGGAACCTGCTCTGCGCGGGCGACGTATCGTTTCGTCCCTACCCACGCTTCCGTCGTCTTCCGGTGTTTCTTGCTCCCTCTGTTCACGATCGGACCCTCTCTTGGAAACTGCTATGAGCCTCGACACTGACACGACACCATCCGCAGCAGCAGACGCCGGCCACATCGTGATGGGCCGCAAGAAGAAGTCAGACCCGCACGCGACGCGCTGGGGCAAGTTCCTCAAAGCCGCCATTCAGATCGGCGCGAGCGATCTGATCATGAAGAGCGAGCAGGTGCCCAAGCTCCGCGTGCGCGGCGCGCTCAAGCCGCTTGACTGCGAGCCCGTGACCACGGAAGAGTTCTGGGGCATCGCCGAGAACATCCTCGACAAGGAACAGTTTGAAGACCTGCACCGGCTGGGCAGCGTTGACTTCGCGTATGACTACGACGAGAACGCTCGCTTCCGCGTGAACCTCTTCCAGGCGCGCGGCAAGCTGTCGGTGGCGGCTCGACTCATCACGAGCAACATCCGCCGGTTCGACCAGCTTTACTTGCCGCCCATCATGAGCGAAATCGCCATGCAGCCGCAGGGCATCGTGCTGCTTTGCGGTGTGACAGGGTCAGGTAAGTCGACGACGATCGCGGCGATGCTGGACTACGTGAACGAGCGCAAGCCCGTGCACATCGTGACCATCGAAGATCCGATCGAGTACATCTTCACGGACAAGAAGGCGACGATTAATCAGCGCGAGATCGGGATTGACTGCCTGGACTTCAAGATCGCGCTGCGTGCACTCGTGCGTGAGAACCCGGACGTGGTGCTGGTCGGTGAAATGCGCGACCAGGAGACGTTCGAAGCCGCGTTGCACGCCGCTGAAACGGGTCACTTGGTGTACGGAACGATTCACGCCAGCTCGACGCTGCAGACGTTCAGCCGTATTTACGGCTTGTTCGAGCAGGAGGAAGTGGAGCAGGTCCGCAAGATTCTGGCGTACCAGATGCGCGCGTTTGTGTATCAGAAGCTGCTGCCCACGCTGCACCCCAACATTCCGCGTATTCCCGCGCTTGAGATTCTCATCAACACGGGCGTCGTGCGCAAGCACATCCTCGAAGGTCGCGAAGGCGAACTGCGCGAGTATCTCAAGACCGTCGAAGCCAAGCAGACGGGCATGAAGGACTTCAACGAGTGCCTCGTGGAACTGGTCGAGCAGGAGTACATCGCTCTGCGCGTGGCCGAAGAAAGCAGTCCGAACGTGGACGAGTTCCGGATGATGCTGAAGAAGCTGGGCTGATCTTCAACGTCGAGTTTACACACCACGCCCCGAGCAATCGGGGCGTTTTTCTTTGGTAGCATCGAACGGCTAGTTGCGACTGATCAACTCACCACATCAATTTCCGCCACGCGGGGGCACAAACCTGCCTCGGCACCTTCGCGCAGCAGCCATTCAATCGCTGTGCGGCCTGTCTGGCCCATGTCCACCGTCAGGTCGGTCACGTACATGTCCACGTACTTCTCGACGAGCTCGACGGTTGGCGCATCGGTGCCGCTGTGCTGGGCGTTGATGGCGGCGAAGGGCATGGTGTACGCGATGCTCTCATCGCGGTGCGCCATCGCGTAGTCGAGGCTCATTTGCAGCAGCCGGGAGACTTCGTCGACCGTGCCGCCGCCGAATCGCGCGTCAAGATCGCGCTTTACCGCGTTGATTCCCAGCGGGAGGGGCAAGCCGCGATGTTTCTTCCACCATGTGCCGAGGTCGATCACTTGCCGCAGGCCTGCTTGGGCAAATGTCACTTGCCCTTCGTGAATGACGAGGCCCGCGCTCACCTTGCGATCGCGCACGGCGGGAATGATGGCGTCGAAGGGCATCTCGATGAACCGCGACATCGTGCCGATGCCCGCTGTGCCCAGGAGCAGGCCCAGCGTCATGAACGCACTGGTGCGCAGACCGGGCACAGCGATGGTGACGGTGTCGTCTTTCAGGCAGTTTTCGCAGCCGATTTCGTCATTGTCCGCGCGGGCGACGATTTTGGGCCCGTAGCCATCGCCAAAGGAGCTGCCGCACGCGGTGATGATGTAGCGATCATGCACGTCGGCATACGCACGCACGCTGAGCGCGGTGATGTCGTACGGCGCGCCGCCATCGGCGTCCGCACGCGCGGCGAGTTTGTTAAACACGCTGATATCGCCAGGCACCGCCTGAAACGAAAAGTCGCCAGTCGCGATGCGCGGCCTGCCCTCGCGGCCCGCGTAAGGCGTGCCGTCAGGATTGATCTTGCCCGTGATGGGCCACCACATGAAACAGTCGTCAGGATCGGCGGAGTGAGCAAGCGTGAGACTGGGCATGTGCAAGCGTAGATGGCGACTACGCCGACGCCGCTAGGTTCCGCCGCCGATCAGCAGGTGCCGCCGGCAAGTACGTTGAAGAAGTCGATGACGTCCTGATCCTCGGGAAAGACACTGTTGTTATTGAAGTCGATGTCGTTGCACGCGGGGCAGTCGGCACCGGCGAGGACGTTGAAGAAGTCAATGACATCTTGATCTTCCGGAAAGACACCGTTGTTGTTGAAGTCGATGTCGTCGCAGCACGTTATCGCAGCCGGAGCATTCGCGCCAAACGTAGGTGACCCCACTGCGCCGGCGTTGCGATTGTTGCCTGATGCGTCGGCGAGCGAACTATCTGTGAACGGCAGGTAGACGACCAGGCCATTGGTCTCACTCGCGGGTGTGCATGATGCGAGGCGAGCGACTTCGTCAGCGCTCAACGGTCGATTCCAGATGGCGACTTCATCGAGATTGCCTTCAAAGTGATTGAACGTGTAGCCCGTTCCGTCGTTGAATGATCCGATCTTGACCGGCTCAGGCCCCACGTACACGCTGGGAAAGTTGAACGGTTCAGTGCTTTCCAAAACACCATTGACGTAGAGCCGAATGGTCGAGCCATCAAACGTGAGCGCGGCGTGAGCCCATTGATTGATACCGACAGTTGACGTTGACGTGATGAATCGGCCAGACTGCCCGATCTGATGCACGACCATGCCGGAAACGCGACCGGTGGCACCGCCCCAACCCAACCACCACGATCCGAGCAAAATGCCTTGCAGCGGGAGGCCAGATTTACTGATGAGCGTGCCGCCACCGTTCTCGCCGGGACCTGTCGGCCTGAACCAGGTTGCGAGCGTGAACTGTTGAAGTGAGAACCCGCTCTGATTGGGAATCTGGCAGTACGAGAAGTTGGAGAGCGAAAGCGACGAGGGTTGCGCGATCGACGGAACCGCAATGGCGATGCACATGCCGAAACTTGCGAGAGAACGAAGGCTGAAAAGCTGACTCATAGACAATCCTTCTCAAACTACGGAAAAAATACGAGCTTCTGTATGGACCATCGTCTGCTGGTCGAAAGTGTGCCGGGGTGAACGTTCGTCAGCACGTGCCGCCGGCAAGCACGTTGAAGAAGTCGATGACGTCCTGATCCTCGGGAAAGACGCTGTTGTTGTTGAAGTCGATGTCGTTGCAAGTGGGGCAGTCGGCGCCGGCGAGGACGTTGAAGAAATCGATGACGTCTTGATCTTCCGGAAAGACACTGTTGTTGTTGAAGTCGATGTCATCGCAGCCAGTGACTTCTCCCGCGAACGTGACGAAGCCGCAGTTTCCGCTGATGGGAGTTGGGAACTGCCACCGCGTGGTGAACACACCTGTCTGCACGTTCCAGGAACCAATCACGATATTGGCGCCGATCTTCGTTCCCAGCCATGCCGCACCGTCGAACATCTCGATGCCGCACGTGCCGATATCCAGCGGCGTCGTGCCCACGAGAGTGAGGGAGTTCGCGGCGGGCGGCGCGGCGAAGCGAAAGAGCGAGTTGGGCGATGCGCTTTGCACATACCAAGTCGCAACGCCGTCAAATGCGAAGCCGCCGATGTTGGTGACGGTGGGCGTCACATCCACGCTGGTGCCGATCTGCGCGAATGTGTTGAGATCAAAGCGCTTCACCAGCCCGCCTGCGTCGATGGTGACGAGTTCTCCATTGACGATGGCCATCGACCCGCCGTTTGACGCGCATGCACCGATTCGCACCAGGGCGGGCGTTCCTGCGCCGGCATTCACGACCTTGTACAGTGTGTTGGGACTCGATGGGTCCATCGCGATGATGTCGCCCGGTCCCGCTCCGGTCATCGTCACGCCTGGCGGCACCTGCGTCATCGCAACGGGCGTTGTGGACAGGCCCGTGAATGTCTCCAACGTCCCGGCACCGTCGGCATTCACGCGAAACATGGTGTTGCCCAGATTCATCAGACACACCGGCTCCGCGACTGCGCACGTCGATGCGAAGACCAATCCCATCGCCGCCCACACTGCTTGAATTGCACGCGTTTGCATGGCCACCTCCATGCGAAAAGCTTACCGCGCGCGTCAAGACGACTCTGAGGCCGGGGCAGGCCACCGAAGCAGATGGCACTCAGAAGCGGAGAAATGGGCGAGCGTGAGACTGAGCAAAACGCGTAGAGGTGACTCTCGCGGACCGTCAGCCGCTACCGTCGATTAGCACGTACCGCCGGCGAGCACGTTGAAGAAGTCGATGACGTCTTGATCCTCGGGAAAAACGCTGTTGTTGTTGAAGTCAATGTCGTTGCAGGCGGGGCAGTCGGCCCCAGCGAGCACGTTGAATAAGTCGATGACGTCTTGGTCTTCGGGGAAGACATCGTTGTTGTTGAAGTCGATGGAGTCACACACTGGCATCAGCGCGTCGCGATAGAAACTCCAGTTGTCAGCGCCCATCGCCTGCATCAGCGGCAGTGGATCGTGCCCGATGCCCGGATACGTCTGCCATGAGTGTGGAATGTTCAGGGAAATCAGGTGCGCGTGCAAGTCCGCATTTGGTCCCAGCATCGCGTCGCTCGTGCCCACCGCCAGTCGCAACTTCAACGCGTTGTCGCGAATCGCCTCTGCATTGATCTGGGCTTGGTTCCAAGGGCTTGCTGCGAAGAAAGCCGCCGGATCGCTGTTCCACACGTCCGCGAAGATGGCAGCGCGAGCGGCGGGTGAAACGTCCGTTCCAGGTGGCGGATTCATGAAGTCCAGTTGCACCGGTCCCGCGCCCAGCATTGACGCGGCGACGAAACGGTCACTGTACTTGAACGCAAGCCGGCCCGTTCCGTATCCACCCATGCTGAAGCCTTCGAGAATGCGCCCTCGGCGATCTGCGATGGTGCGAAACGTTGCGTCTACATGCGGAATGAGCTCCTGCATGATGACGGTCTCCAGCGGCCTCGTGCCATTCGCCGCGTCGCAATACATACCGTTGGGCATTCCGTTTGGGAAGACGATAATCATGGGCAGCACATCACCTCGTGACATCGCTCCTGCGAACCACGAGCTGACGGGTGCGATGCCCGAGGTGGCAGAGCCTGACCCGTGCAGCCAGTAGAGCACAGGAAAGCGTTGCAGCGGCTGCGTGTCATACGCGGGCGGCGTATATACATGAAAACTCACTGTGGTGCCCGCTGCAACGCTCGCGAACGTGCGATACTGCACTCGCGGCGCGGTGATTGGCGCGGTCGTCCACTGCGCGAAACTTGTCTGTACCACAGCACACACGACACCCGCCGCCGATGCCAGCATCAACATATGAGTCATAGCACCTCCGTCAGACTCAACGCCGGGCGAAGGACAGTATTGCACAATCGAAGATGCTGAACTTGCTCACAGCCGCGCGAAGCCCGGCAGATCACCAACCAGCGGCAGGCAATACTCGATGAAGGCCTTGCTCACGTTATTATGACCTTGCAAGAACTCCTTGGGCATGTGGCGGGTTTTGGCCGCGATTTGCTTGAGTTCGACGCGCTTGTAGTCGCTGGCGTAGGGGTCACCTTGTGTTTCGCCCAGGTACGCCTGGCTGCCGCTGCTGGTGCGGATGATCGCGACGCTGCCGTCCTGGTGGCCCTGCAGCGCGAGCTGCGCGGCGAAGCGGCCGCTGCGGCGCGCTTCCATGCGATCGATGATGCTCGCATCGGGCCAGCAGCGCTGGATGTAGCCGAAGGTGTCGGCACGCACGCGCGGCGGCTTGCCGCCTGCGGGCGTGAGCTTCTCTTTGAGCAGATCGCCAAGCTGATCGCCCAGCGCGCCGCTGCCCGAAAGCTGCACGTTGCCGTGGCTGTCGACCTGCGCGTTCTTGATGAGCTTGGCGCCGATGGGCACATGGTTCTTGTCTTGAATGCCTTCGCTCACGACGATGTGGCAACGACCCTTCTTGCTATAGATCGCTTCGACATCGGCACAGAACTGTTCAGTGTCGAACGCGACTTCGGGGCAATAGATGAGCTGCGGGCCGTCGCTGCTTTCGAGGGGAATCTCGTCGAACTGACGATCGCGGCGACGCGCGAGTGCGCTCGCCGCCGTCAGGAAGCCCGCGTGCCGGCCCATGACGACGTTGATCTTGATGCCCGGCAGTGAGATGTTGTCCAGGAAGTCGGCCATGCACGCCATGGCAACGAAACGCGCTGCGCTGGGGAAGCCGGGTGTGTGATCGTTCTCCATCAGGTCGTTGTCGACGGTCTTGGGCACGTGGAAGCAGCGCATGTCGTAGCCGGAAGCCTTGGCCTTCTCGCTCACGATGCGGCAGGTGTCGCTGCTGTCGTTGCCGCCAATGTAAAAGAAGTAGCGGATGTTGTGCTTCTTGCACGCTTCGAGGATGCGATCGCAGTACGCGTCGTCGGGCTTGTCTCGCGTGCTGCCCAGACCGGCGCTGGGTGTGAGCGCGAGCAGATCGAGCTGATCCTGGTGCATCGTCGTGAGGTCGATGAGGTCGCCCTTGGTGAGACCCTTGACGCCGTGCCGCATGCCGTAGATGCGATCAACAACGCCCGCCGCGTGGAGGCCCAGCCGGAGCCCTTCGATAACGCCGACGAGTGATTGATTGATGACAGCAGTGGGGCCGCCGGACTGACCGACGATGGCGTTGCCGCGGACGAGATCGTTGTGGAGCATGATGCGAAGCCTCAAAGCACGCGTGGGGCGTGAAAGTGTGAAATCAACACGAAACACGCGGAAAACAGGCGTCCTCCGCGCGGGCGATCATACACGGTGATGAGCGTGCGGGCGCGCGTGGCAACGACCAGCTCGAGATCACTTCACTGGGGAAACCTGCGGCTGATTGTGCGCACTCGTTCAGCAGTTGCCGCCCGCAAAGACCGTGAAGAAGTCGATGATGTCGTTGTCTTCGGGGAAGACGCCGTTGTTGTTGAAGTCAACATCGTCGCACGCCGGGCAACTCGCGCCGGCGAAGACGTTGATGAAATCGTCTGCGTCTTGATTCTCCGGCCACAGCCCGTTGTTGTTGAAGTCGATGTCGTTGCAGATCGACACGGTGATCGGCACGGGCGTGGTCGTCGTGGTCACGCCGCACGGCAGCGAGATGCGGACTGAGTACATGCCTGCATCCTCCACCTGCGCGAGGGTCAGTTGAAGCCGGCGCGTGGTCGCGCCTGAAATCGTGCTGCCGTTGGGAGTCACGCCATTCATGAGCGGCTGGTCGTTGCGTAGCCACTGATATGTCAGATCGCCGTCATGATTCTTCGGGCCCGTGGCGCCGACGCCGATGGATACGGTGGAGTTGCGCGTCGTCAATCGCGGCAGCGGCGGCCAATGGACGTTGATCTGCGCCTGTTGCACGACTGCGATGCCTTGCGTCAGCGTGATGCCCACGCGGTTGAACGCGCCAAGCATGAGCGTGCGGCCCGCGGCGTCCTTCATCACGCGAGCCTCGACATTTTCGCCACCGCTGCTGGGATATTGAGATCCAACGGTGAACGCATTGCCGATACCGGCTGCATCGGGCCAGTTGAGCGTGGTCCACGAGCCATCGGAGGGATTGAACGTCGCAAGGCCGGTGCCCGGCTGCCTGCCGACAATGTGCACCAGCCCGTCGAGTTCGCTCACGCCTGAGATCACGAAGTTACTCGGGGCTGTTGCGACGAGCGTCCACGTGTTGCCATCGAGACGATGCACTTGCACCGGTCCGGAAAGCGACGCAGGCGACACAACATACAGCGAGCCGTTCACAACGACGGTGTTTGCAACATTCGCCGGGCCTCCCGTGAGTGGCACCGATGCCCACGACGTGCCCGTCAACTTGAAGAGCGCCGTGAGCGTGCTCAGGTAGAGGTCGTTGCCAACGCTGTGCAGGCGGGAGGTTGAAAGTGTGGGCAAGCCGGTTGTTGGCGCAGCGACGAGACCGGTTTGCGTCACGCGATATAGCCGAGAGGTGCCGCCCGTCGCGCCCGGCAGAATGACCCACGGCTCGTTGTTGTGCACGTCCAGGCGATTGCGGTAGTCATAGGGAATGCTCGCGCCGGGCACAGGCGTCCAGACGTTGTTCTCCACACGCAGCACCTGCATGCTGCCTTGCGAAGTGAAGGGCGCGATCGCGTACAGCGTGTTGTTCACCGTGAGCGCCGCAGCGGGGGGAAAAGCGAGGTCATTGTTCGCGACGCGGCTCCAACGCACCCCGTCCCACTTCGCGATGAAGTTAATCGTCTGGTTGTTGGCCACGAACTGCAGCGGCCCGCCAAACACAATGTCTGATCCCATACGCGTAATGGCGCGCGTGGTTGTCGCGAGTACGGACGAGCTGCCGGGTGTGATGGGATAGACGCCGTCAAGCGGAAAGAACGCATTCTCTTCCGTCGCGCCTATCAGGGCGCGGTACGGATCAGACGATACGTTCGGCCCGAGGTTGGCACCGAATCCCGCGATGGTGTTGCCGTAGAGGTACCGGCGATTCTGGAAACGAACGTCGCCACGGTGAAGCTGGTCCAGAGAATTCAGAATCGGCTGGCTCTCCACGATCCATTGGCCGTTCTCGAATCGAGCGATCGGCGGTGGAAAGTAGCGAGGGTCACGTGCGCCCCACGCGCGGACAACCCCGTTGAAACTCGTAAAGCGCCAGACGGTGCGCGGGGACGAAATTTCAAATCCACTTATGTGAGACAGTCCAGGCAGCAATGTGTGTGTGTTGCCGTCGAAAAAGCTCGTCGCTGCGTATCGCCCGTCGGACGCTGGCGCGAGAATCTCACCGGCCAAAATGGTGCCCGAGGATAACTCGATGCCTGCGGTGGGAAAGAGTCGTCCATCGGTCTGAGGACGCGGAAATGTGCGGGCGGAAGTACCGTTCCACGCCACGGCTCGCTGGGTCAGTCCGAACACAAGTTCGCTGCCAATGCGTGTGAGTCCCACAACGGGCTCGTAGAATCCTCCAAGCGGCAGCTGAAGTAGACGATCGGGCCGGATGACTCCGACGTTGGGTAACCCGGTCTGCCCACCAACCCACCCTTGGCCCGCCGCATAGACCTCTCCGTTGAGCGTCTCCAGATCCCAAATCTCGCCGTTGAATAGTGTGAAGCGCGTGTAGATCGGCTCCCATGTCATGCCATTCCACTTCGCGAGCGAGTTCGAGTACCCGCCCGCGCTCGGAACCGGCGTGTAAACGCCTGAAAAAAGGCCGCCCACATAAAGTTCGTTGTTGTGAACAAGCAGATCGAGGCCGCCATTCAGGCTGCTCGGGGATGATGTCAAGTTGAGCCCGCGTGCCAGCGGATGCCATCGCTCCCCATCAAACGCAGCGATCCCGTTCGCCGGCGCGCCGCCCATCTGGACGAATGTACCCGAAACAATCAGACGCTCAGGCTGCGGACCGTCGCCGTCAAAGTCATGGACCACGGCTGCGTAAATGCGCGGCTGGACCTCAGCCACTGCCTGCCCGTCTACCCCGTTGGCGTGCGCAAACGGCGCGGGCTGAATGGTGACGCACGACTGTGCAAGCGCGCAGTGCGCAGCGGTGAGGAACGACGACGCGACAGCAAGATATCGGTGATGCATGTGGCCCCTTGGTTGGCATGACAGCGGAGCGGGATTCTCGCACGTCAGCAGGGGGACTGCAAGCGAAATCAGGAGAAAATGACGACAACGCGAACGGAGAAAAGTGTCTGGAAACTAGAGGGTTTCCGATAGAAATGATATTTGATTCTCAATTCTCGCAACCGGTCTCGGAAGCGGGGCGAAAAGAACGGCGGCCCCTACCCACGATCGCCCCGTGAGCGCTGTGCGAGCGGGGCGGTCTGTTTTTTGGAGCATGTACTCCGCGGACAGAGGTACCATCACGTTGAACTGCGTGCGGGGCGTGGAGATTCGTGTGCGGCGTGGCGTGCGAGATGGTTCCGACAGCCAAGTGCGTTGCGAAACTTTGCACACGCGAGTGCCGCAGGTTGTGCAAGGGCTCGTCAAGTGGTTTCGCGCCGTCAAGCGCGACTTGCCGTGGCGCGAAGTCGAACCGCGGACCGGCAAGCGCAATCCATACTTCAGCCTCGTCAGCGAACTGATGCTGCAGCAGACGCAGGTCTCGCGGGTGCTCGAGAAGTTTGGCCCATTCGTCGCTCGCTTTCCGACTGTGCGCGATTTGGCCGCCGCGAGCGAGGATGACGTGCTGAGCGCGTGGACTGGCCTGGGTTACTACCGCCGCGCACGACTGCTGCACGCCGCGGCGAGGACAATCGTGGAACGACACGACGGCGTCGTGCCAAGCACTGTGGAAGAGCTGATGGCGCTGCCGGGCTTGGGCCGGTACACCGCTGGCGCAATCGCGTCAATTGCATTCGAGCAACAAGCTCCGCTCGTGGACACCAACGTCTCGCGCGTCCTGCTGCGCGTGGGCGGCGTGGCCCTCGCGAGTGACGACAAGCGCGCAACGGCGTGGGTGTGGGAGCAAGCCGAAGAGCTCGCGCGCGAAGCCCACGCACGCGGCGTCGTGGGGCCATGCAACGAAGCGCTGATGGAACTGGGCGCACTCGTGTGTACCAGCGAACAGCCCAAGTGTCTCATGTGCCCGCTGCGCGACATCTGCCGCGCTCGCGAGCAAGGCAAGCAGCATGAGATACCTCTGCCCAAGCAGCAGGCAGCGCGCAAGCCGATCGCGCACACGGTGGTCGTACTCAGCGTGGGCGACGGCATACTGATGGAACGTCGCGCGAGCGACAAGGCGAGCGGCCTGTGGGCGGGCCTTTGGCAAGCACTGACAGTCGAAAGCCTGCAGCCACTGAGCGAGAGCAAAGTGCGCGAGGCGTTGGGCATCGCCAAGAACGTCAAGCTCGCGCAGCGCGAGGAGTTTGTCTTCCAGACAACCCACCGCGACGTTACGTTCCGCGTGTTTGTGGGCAATGCCCGCCAAACCGACGTCGCCACCAGCGTGACCAACATCCGCAGCGTGGTGAGCCGCGAAGAGCTAGCATCGCTGGGCATGTCAAGCCCGATGCGGCGGATTCTGATCGATACAAGTCCACGAGACACAACGCAACGCGCGAATTCGACGCGAGCAAAGGTCGGACAGCACAAAGTCACGAACACGAAGAAGAAGACGACGAAAGCAAGAGCGAGAGGCACCTGAAGCGACGCCGTCGCGAATACAAGTAGATACGACGGACAAATCAGACACCCATGCCTCCGCAGTATACGTGGGGCACACAAAAGAAAGACTTTCCCGCACAGCACGCGGGGACACCACCAGATGTTTCGAATCGCGCTGCGTATGTTGTTCGGCGATCGCACCAAGTACATCACGCTGGTGCTGGGTTTGGCGTTCGCCGCGCTGCTGATGAATCAGCAAGGCGCAATCTTTCTGGGCTTGCTTCGCCTCTCCACTGGTCCGCTGCAAAACGTGACGCAGAACGACTTGTGGGTGACCGATCCCGACACGCCGTGGATTGCAGAGTTCCGCGCGCTGGGAGATCAGAAGCTCGCGCGCGTGCGCAGCGTGCCGGGCGTCGCGTGGGCCGAGCCGTTCTTCAACGGCATCGCCGTTTGTGAGCTTGCATCGGGTACGTTCAAGCGCGTGCAGATCATCGGCATCTCGCGCAGTACGCTCGCGGGCGGCCCGCCCGAGATGATCGAAGGCCGCATCGAAGACCTCTGGATGCCTGACGCGATCGTCGTCGAGCGCAAGAGTCTCGAGCGTCTGGGTGGCGCGAAGATGGGCGATGTGCTGAAGATCAACGACCGCCGCGCAGTCATTGTGGGCGTGTGCAAAGCCAAGCAAGGCTTTGAAGGCAACGCCGTTATCTACACAACTTTTGACAACGCGACGCGCTACACGCCCGTCGGTCGCGAGCGGATCAGCTACATCCTCGTGAAGGTGAAGGAAGGCGTCGAAATCGCAACGGTGAAGAACGCCATCAAAGCGCTGGGCGATGTCGAAGCCTTCACGAGCGACGAATTTCGCCTCAAGACCAAGTCGTTCATCATCGTCGCCACCGGCATCGGCATCAACTTCGCCGTGACGATCGTCCTCGGGCTCGTCGTTGGCCTCTTGCTCAGCGCGAGCATCTTCTATCAGTTCACCGTGGAAAATCTCCGCTACTTCGCCGTACTGAAAGCCATGGGCGCAACCACCGCGACCCTCACCGGCATGATTCTGCTACAGGCAGTCGTTGTCGGCGTGATCGGATTTGGCATCGGTGGCGGCGTCGCCGGCATGTTCGCCATGGTGCTCAGCAAAGTCGAAAGCGAACTGCAAGCCGAGTTCCCCTGGTGGCTCTATTCAGGCAGCTTTGTGGCGACGATCATCACCATCGTGCTGGCGAGCCTGATCTCGGTGCGGCGCGTGATCGCGGTCTCGCCCGGGCAGGTGTTTGCGAGTTGACAGCAACCGAGCGGCAGTCGTTGCGACTCGATTGCGCGCGTTGTGACAGCGCTTCGCGGAAATCACACGAAGGTCGCACAGAGTGATGCAGTGGGGGCGCATCGGCGTCGCGCGAAGCAGCTCGGATTGCATGGTGCGTGCGACCTCGCCGCGCGTCGGTTCACTTCTTGCCCGCAGCCTTGCGTACAGGCGTGCCAGCCTTCGCCGCAACCTTTTTCTTGGCAACAGGCTTTGTCGCCTTTGTCTTCGCGCTCGTCTTCTCAGCCTTCGCAGCTGGTTTCTTCACGCGATCTCCCAGCGCCGCCTCGTACCCCTCAATGAACCGCTTCGCTGGCACTTTCTTGATCGCCTCGCCGATCACATCGAGCGCGAGGTCATCAACCTTCGTGAACCGGATGCAGCTCTTGCCCATGTCCAGCTTCTTGCCCGTCTTCGCCCACGCATCGCGGAACCAATGGGCGTACTCCTTGTGCTCCGGATCATCCACGCACCCGCAGTACGGGCTCATCAGATACAGACTCATGTAATTCTTCTGACTCGCGATCGCCGCGAATGGCAGCGGCTGCTTCGGATCGCAGTGATATCCCGCCGGATACACGCTGTGCGGCACGCTGTAGCCGATCATGCCATACTGCATCGTTTCCTGATAGCTCTTGTCAAGATTCTTCAGAACAACCTTCCGCACCGCCTCAATCGCAGCGCGACGATCAGCGGGCAGACTCGCAAGATACTCAGCAACGGTGGCGGCTTTGGATTGCATGCGTAAGAGTACGGGCGACTCGTTCAAGAACACTCCCCGCCCGCCAGCACGTTGAAGAAATCGATGACGTCCTGGTCCTCCGGAAACACCGTGTTGTTGTTGAAATCGATGTCATTGCAGGCGGGGCAATCTGCGCCGGCGAGGACGTTGAAGAAGTCGATGACGTCCTGATCTTCGGGGAAAACGTCGTTGTTATTGAAATCGATGTCATCACACGTCGGCGTGCAGCCACTTGCCGTTCGAACAACCACGCTCCCCGGCGCACCCTCCAGTGCGCCCGGGTTCGCCGTCCCGCCCGTGGCGACGAGCGCGATTGTCGAAGCGATGTTGCACGCTTCAACCGCGATCCTGCCACCACCGCCTCCCCCTGAGCTGCCGTTGGTTGTTCGCTCGGTCGCACCTGTCGCGCGCATCGTGCCCACGCCGCTGATGCTGGTTGCACGCACCCACACGCTGCCGCCCGCGCCGCCCGAGCTGTTGATCGGGGCGACGCCGCTCGCCGTGATTGCTCCATCGAGGATGAGCGAGCCGGCGATATCCAGTCGCACCACGCCGCCACCGATGCCGCCAGACGTGACGCCCGGATAGCCGCCGCCGCCTGAACCGAACGTGACGGGCTGATCCGCATCGCCATATGCAACTCCGCCGACGATGTTGGCGCAGTTGGAACGTCCGCCCGCGCCGCCGTGCCCGCCGCCTCCGCCACCGCAGCTTCCACCGCCCGACATCCCTGCGCCCGTGCC
>DATGWV010000441.1:0-4383 GCA_035299305.1 Phycisphaerales bacterium
GGGCGTGGAGATGATCACCACCACCGCAGGCGGCACCGGCGCGATTCTGCATCTCGTACCCGCCAGCAACGCCGTGCTCAAAGGCGAACGCGACGTCACGCTGTACGAACCCAAGCGCGAACGCGGCGCGACCCGGCCAAGCGTCGCTCAGTTCGCGCCATCGCTCAACGCCGACGAAACCAAGCTTTTCGAAAGCCTGCGCGACCTGCGCCGCACCATCGCCGAGAAGAAGGGCGTGCCGCCGTACGTGGTCTTCAGCGATGTCACGCTGGAAGAACTCTCTCGCGTCCGCCCTGGCAGCGAAGAGAAACTGCTGGGCGTTCGCGGCATCGGTCAGATCAAGCTCCGCGAGTTTGGCGGCGCGTTCATCGAGCACATCGTCAACTACTGCCGTGAGCACAATCTCGCCCTCGATGCCGCCGAAGGCTCACGCCCTCGCAGCGCGATGAAGCAGGATCGCGCTCGCGACAACGCCGCCAACTTCGAGCCCAAGCCCAAGCGACTCCGCCACGACGCCGCGGCGGTCTTCATGCAGAGCATCCCGCTCGCGCGTGCCGCCGAACGCCTCGCCCTCAGCGCAACTGCGACATGCGATTACCTCTGCCTGTGGATCGAGCAGACCAAGCCCGCCAGCGTCTCGCCTTGGGTTGATGATGCAACCTACAAGCGTGTCGAAACTGCACTCGACGAAGTCGGAGGCTCGCGCCTGCGACCCATTTGGGAACAGCTCGAAGGCAAAGTGAGTTACGAAGAGATCAAAGTCGTCATCGCTCATCTGCGGAGCGGGGCGTGACGGACTCAGCGGCGAAGCCGACGATGCTTCCCGTGCCCGCGTCATTCGGGCACAACGCCATGGGCATCGCACCGCACGTGCGATTTCGAACTGTATCCGAAGGCGACACGCACCGACTCTGCATCGATCGCAACAAGACGCGCGTCGCAGTTGTGTTCGCCTTCATCATGCTGATTGGACTGTTCGCGGCGATGGCACTCTTTGGCCGCTTCTTCGCGCAAGCCCACCCGCTCGGCTTGTGGGTGTTCGTCGCGCTCGCTGCGATCATCACGCCCATATGGCTGTTCGCGTTTCTGCCGCCGATGCTCGCGGCTCGTCGTCTTGCCAAGTCAACGCCCGTGTGGTGCGAACTCAAGGGCCCAACCTGCGTCCACATCGCGGGCGAGCCAATCAATCAGCCCGTCGCGTGCGTCTTATGCGTGCTGATCAGGCGACGCAACAGCTACATCAGCCAGTGGCAATTGCAATTGGAGTCAGGTGAGTACCGCCTGCTGTATCAATCTGACGCCAATCTCTTTGGCATCGACGCAATCGATGCATGGGCCCGTGCAACCGGCCTGCCGAAACGCTCCGTGGAAATCGACTCGCGATAACCACTCGCATCCCGCGTCACCAGCGTCCCAAAAAAGCAAGAACGCGGTGGCTTGCGACACCGCGTTCTCCCCCTTGCTTTTCCCCCTGTCGCTCCGAACCCCCTGCGACCCCCCCTTTACCCCCTGCGAAACTCCCCCCCGAAAACCACTTCGCCGTAGCGGCGGACAACGCCTTCCCCCACCCTTATGGCCCCCCACGGGCCTCCCTGTTGTTCGTGACGTGCGGCGTTTTCCCCACAGGCGTTGTCCGCTCACCACGGCAGTTGTTGCATCGACGCAGCATCCCGCACGCTTCACGCGCGTATATCGCATTCACACATCGAAGCGACCGCACATGCATTCCCTTGCCTTGTTTTTGGGGCCTCTCCCACAGAGTTCCGCTGGCACCTGGCTTACTTCCACAACACGTAGATGCGGCTCGCACCCCTCGCAAAAACTTGCAGTGGCGGAGGATTCCCTCCCCAATCGTGCTGCAAGCAGCCCGGGGATGCCGTCAATACTGCGGTAGTAAGCAACGCAAGCCCCACACTCCCTCGCGAAGCGGACACGTTCGAACGCTGCGAAACCCCCGCGAACGTTCCTTTTTACAGTTTCTTGCAACGCGTGAACGCCCAGCATCGTGAAGCAGAGCGCATCGTCGTACACGGCCTCGCATCGACCAACCAACTGCGCACGAAATGGCCCGCGCTGATGGCGGAAACAACTTCGATCGCACCAACCACGAGCACATTCGAATCGGCCGCGCGTCGCGCGGCAGCCAGCCACACGCTGATTCTGCAACGAACCACCTTGGTCCGCGCAGGCCTGATTGACGTGTGCGTGTAAACCGCTTCAAACACAAACGAAAACGCCCCGTCGCACATGCGACGGGGCGCGATTACTTGTGACTTCGCATCATCAGGCCTTGCGACGCTTCGCAGCGAAGACCAACAGCGCAGGCACGCCGATCAGCAGGCCGACGCCGGCCTTCTGCCACATCGGAGCGCCATCGATCACGTCGGGCGACGCGGTGATCTGCACCTGCTGCTTGCTCATGCTGTCAAGGCGAGCAGCCAGTTCATCGATCTGCTTCTGCTGAGCAGCGATCTTCTCGTCGCGAGCCTTCAACTCGTCTTCGAGCTTGCTGTTGAGGCCTTGGATGGCGGCCATTGTCACGCCCTGCGCGTTTGTCGCGTGGATGACACGATCGTCCGCGCCACCCAAGCCGAACGCGGCATGGAAATCTTGAGCCATCGGACCGACGTACAGGATCGAGGCATCCTGATTCTTGAAGTTCCACTGCGTCACGGGGAGATTGACGAGCTTGTCGAGGACATCGCGCGAATCAACTGACTTGAAGTTTTCCTTGACGTTGCGGTCCGATGCGTTGAACGACTGACCCGCGGAGTTGAAGCCACAGAAGCCGCCCGAATTCGTCTTGGCGAGAATCACATCGCTGCTGCCAGTTGCCGAGCCATCGCCGCCACTGTTGTTGATGTAGATGGAGCCGTTGGAGAAGATCGCACGACCCGAGGACGCACGTGTGTCGAACCAGCCTCCGACACCACCGGAAGTGTTGAGGTTTTCACCACGGACGCCATACGCGCCGCTGCTTCCGGTTGCGGGGATTTGGCCCCAGACACCAGCATTTGCACCGGTTGCTCCCGTGGCCTGTCCAAAGGCTCCTGCCGCGCCGCCTGTCCCCGATGCAACACCCGCGACACCACGACCGACACCACCACGCGATGTCCCTAGGACACCCGCGTTCCAGTTCGATGTGCCTGTCGACGTGTTGGCACCCCAGATGGAGATGCCACCGGTTCCAGTTGAATTGGCATAGACACCCGCGTTCGCACCCGACGCGGCTCCGAGCAAGCCAATCCGGTATGCCTGCGGAATACCCGAACCCGAGGGGATCGTCTCGTAAACGACAGTGGGATTGCCCGTCAGCGCCTGCAACGCAGTGGCATTGTTCGTCGACCCGTCCGAGTTGCGGAACGTGAACATGTTGCCTGCCCACGAATTCGTCAAGTTTCCACCTGGGTTCAACGTGCTCCCAGCGACACCGGCCTGAGCGATGACCGTCCAGTCAGAAGGATTCGTGTCAGGGGACGCGCCCGTATTGATGGTGTTGCTTCGATAGGAAGAACCACCGAAGGTCACGGCATCGTTCGGTGCATAAGCAGTCACATTGCTCCAGGCACCAAGCCAGTTGAGAACTGGCGTACCAGCCGGGCCTTGCGGACCTGTGGCGCCGGTCGGACCCGCCGGACCAGTCAAGCCGATCGGACCCTGAGGACCGGCAGGCCCTTGAGCGCCCGTCGCACCAGTCAAACCAATCGGGCCCTGAGGACCAACTTCACCCTGCAGGCCTTGAGGACCAGCGGGGCCTTGCAGACCCGTCGCGCCATCAGCGCCGGCTGGACCAGCCGGACCCTGCGGGCCTTGTGCTCCGGTCGCGCCCGTCAAACCAATCGGTCCCTGAGGACCAACTTCGCCTTGAGGACCTTGAGGCCCAGCCGGTCCCTGTGGGCCTTGCGCGCCCGTCAGACCGATCGGCCCCTGAATGCCCTGCGGACCCGTGTTGCCGACGGGGCCTTGGATGCCTTGCAGACCCTGAGCGCCCTGCGCGCCTTGCTGGGCCAACAGGCTCCACGAAGCCGGGCTCACGTCCGGCGTCGCGTTGGTGTTGGCGGCGATGGCGATATATGCCGAGCCGTTGAAGAAGACGGCATCATCGATGTCGTAGCTGGCCGCGTTGGTCCATGTGCCTTCCCACTGCACGCCCTTGGCGCCTTGCGGACCGGCGGGGCCTTGAGCGCCCTGTGCACCAGGAGCGCCAGCGGGGCCCGTCTGACCGACGGGACCTTGCAGACCCTGAGGACCAGCAGGACCTTCCGGACCGGTAGCGCCCGGAGCACCGGCCGGACCAGTCAGACCGATGGGACCCTGCGGACCGGCAGGACCTTCCGGACCGGTTGCGCCCGGAGCACCGGCCGGACCAGTCAGACCGATGGG
>DATGWV010000442.1:0-7494 GCA_035299305.1 Phycisphaerales bacterium
GGTGGGAGTCATGCCGATGCCCACCAGACCCGTGTTGGTGATGGATACGCGATCGCTGCCCACGTTCAGCTTGAACAGGCCGGTCGTTCCCTCGACATACGCGAAGGCACGCACCGTGCCGCCGGTGGCGAAGCCGTAGAACGGAAAGCCATCGCCCGGCGCCGTGTCGACGTACATGCCACCGAACTGCTCCTGGCCCGTGGGCGTGCGGAGCGTGAAGTAATCAGCGCCCGTCACAGGCGTGGTGCGATTGAGAATGAGGCGATTGACAACCGAACCGTCGTTGGTAAGCACGCCGCCGCCAATGTCCGTCAGGCGTTCGCTCAGCGAGCGCGCGGCGTAGGGCGTCGCGGCGATGTGCTGGCGCGGCGTGAGCGTCGTGAAAGCGGGCGAACCTGCGGAGCGCACGGCGACTTCCAGCCAGCGGTCCGCGCCGGTGAAGGCGTTGGCCCCCGGCGCGACCGTCGCGGTGAAGACGCCGTTGATCGGTGTGACGTTGAGCACCGTGGTGGTCGTGCCCACCTGCGTGTTGCCTGCAGACGTTGAGAAGACACGGAACTCAAAATCGTGAGCGGCGGCGGCTGGGATCCCCGCCGTGTCGAGCCTGCCTTGATACGTGAAAGACTGGGCCTGCGCGCTCGCGGCGACCGGCAGCGAGAGCATGGCAGTGAAAAACAACAAAGCGGCAACGCGCATGAAGCATTCTCCAGCGGAACACGTGGTGAGAGAAGCTGATATTGTGCCCGAAACCGCAGGAGAATGCAAGGCCGTCGCCATCGGGGCAAAAGAAAACGCGGACGACAGCGTCCGCGAACCTATCCAAACCCAAGCTCAATCCACAACTCGGCAAGTGGCGTCAATTCAACAGGAGGATAAAACCCGCCACGCCAAGGCCCTCATTCCGCGCTCGGGAGATTTGGCTCTTGAGCCATTTGAGCCACCCGGCTTGACTTACGCATCCAGCATCTCAGCCAGCAGCCGCACACCCCAGCCTGTGGGCCCGTCAATAAACATACCCGCGTTCTTCTCCACCGCGTGCACGCCCGCGATGTCGAGGTGGCACCAGGGGATGTTTTCCTTGACGAAGTAGCTGAGGAAGGCCGCGCCTTGGATGGGGTGGGCCTTGCGGTTGGGGTTGCTGTTGATGATGTCGGCCACTGGGCTCTTCATCATGTCGCGATACTCGGCGTGCATGGGCAATCGCCACACGCGTTCGCCGCTCACGGTCGCGGCGGCTTCCACCTGTGCCCGCAGCTTGTCATCTTCGCAGAACATGCCTGCGAACGTGCTGCCCAGCGCGACCACCACACCGCCCGTGAGCGTCGCGAGATCGATGATGCACGCGGGATTGTCCTTCTCGCACGTGTAACACAGAGCATCGGCCAAGACAAGCCGGCCTTCGGCATCGGTGTTGGTCACTTCGACGGTCACGCCGTTGCGATATGTCAGCACATCGTCGGGGCGGTAGGCTTCATCGCTCAGGCTGTTCTCCGCCGCGGTGAGATACGCGACCACGCGCTTGTTGGGCTTGATGACCGTCGCGATGGCGTGCATCGCGCCCAGCACCGCGCAGCCGCCGTCCTTGTCGCGCTTCATACCCACCATGCCGTTGTTGATCTTGAGCGACAAACCGCCCGTGTCATAGGTCATGGTCTTGCCGATGAGAACGATGGGCTTGCCCTTCGCCGGCCCCTTGGGCGCGTATTCCAGCCGAATCATGCACGGCTTGTTCTCACTGGCCTTGCCCACGTTGATGAGGCCTTCAAACTTCTCGCGCACGAGTTCATCATCGCGGAAGACTTTGATCTTCATACCCGTCTTGCGCGCGAGTTTGGTGGCTTGCTCCGCCATGAAGTCAGGCGTCGCGACATTCGGCGGCGACTGGCTCAGCGTCCTCGCGAAGTTGGTGCTCTCGGCCAGCCCCAGCCCGCGATCAACGCCGGTTTCAAACTCGGCATCCGCGAACTGCATCGCGAGCTTGGTCCGCTTGGGATCACTCGTGGCCGAGCCGCGGAAGACATCGCACACCCAGCCAAGCAGGCCCACGCCTTCACCAAACGCACTGCCCGCCGCGAAGGCGTCAACCTTCGTGAGCGCGAGCGGCGCGGTCATGTCTACTCGCAGTGATGAAGCCTTCACCGCCGCCATCTTGCGGCCAATGCCCGCCGCGACCGCGCGGAAGGTGCCCGCTTCGATCTTGCTCTTGTCACCCAGCCCCACCACAAACACGCGCTCATAAGGCCCCTTGCCCGGGAACGCCTCCACCACCACGCCCGCATCGCCCGTCGCTTCCGTGCGCTTGCTGGCAATCAACGCGCTGCCCGAAGCATCGAGCGCCGCTGATTTCTTGTCGAGCGCCTCACCCTTGAAGTGCGCGAGCACGAGAACCTGAACAGCGCCTTTGCGAGCGATCGTGATATCGTCGAACATGCGGTAGTTTCCTTGCGTGAAAGTGATGCCGTGAAGCTCTACGGGAATGAGCGGAGAGGATAGCCGCAGGGAGAGCCGCGTCCCGCGCGCCCTCGCCCCGCTTTCGTGCATCCTTCCCACACTTTCGCACGTGCGTGCCGGTTGGTTACACTCGCGCATGACGGATGGGAAAGGGCAATCGTCGGCGAGCGGACAGCGAGCCTTTCAGCGGTGCATCAACGCGGCCTGCGGCGCGACCTACGACGTCCGCACGACGCTCGTCGCCTGCAGCGCATGCGGCAATCTCCTCGACGTCGACTACGACTGGTCGGCATTCCCCTACCGCGACTGGCACGAGTTTGAACTCCGCAGCACCACCACCGGCCCGCGCTCCGCCGCAGGCGTCTATCCCAGCACGCCCGCCATGCTCGACTTCTCCGGCGTCTGGCGCTTCCGCGACCTGATGCCCTTCTACGGCGACGAACGCCACATCGTCACCATCGGCGAAGGCCGCACCAACCTGCAACGCGCCGACCAGCTCGCCAACGTCATCGGTCTCGACGCCGGCAACCTCTATCTCCAGTACGAAGGCTTCAACCCATCCGGCAGCTTCAAAGACAACGGCATGACCGCCGCGTTCACTCACGCGCGCATGGTCGGTGCCAAGCGCGTCGCGTGCGCCAGCACCGGCAACACCAGCGCCGCCCTCGCCGTGTACGGCACCCTCACCGGCATGCGGTGCTACGTCTTCATAGGCGATGGCAAAATCGCGTACGGCAAACTCAGCCAAGCTCTCGAATACGGCGCGACCACGCTGCAGATCGCCGGCGACTTCGACGCTTGCCTCGCCCGCATTCGCTACATCGCCGAAGAACGCAAAGACGTCGGCGTCTATCTGATGAACTCCGTCAACCCCTTCCGGCTCGAAGGCCAGAAGAGCATCATGTACCGCGTGCTCGAAGGCCTCAACTGGGACGTGCCCGATTGGATCGTCGTCCCAGGCGGCAACCTGGGCAACTGCTCCGCCTTCGGCAAAGCCTTCATGGAACTGCACGCGCTGGGCATGATCAAAAAGATCCCGCGCCTCGCCATCATCCAAGCCCAAGGCTCGCGCACGCTCGATCGCATCTACAACGACCTCGGCGTGCGCTGGACTCCCGCGACCACCACCTCAACCACCGGCCTCGCCAGCCTGCGAGGCACCTGGGACATGGTCAAAGTTGACGGCGAATACGCCCGCATGGACGCCGCCAACGAACGTGCCCACACCATCGCCACCGCCATCGAAATCAACCGTCCGGTCAACCTGCCCAAAGCTCTCCGCGCCTTGCACGCCATGAACGGCGTCGTCCGCAGCGTCGATGATCACTGCATCGTCGAACACAAAGCCCTCGTGGGTCGCTACGGCTTTGGCTGCGAACCCGCGAGCGCCGCAAGCGTCGCCGGCGCCCGCGTGCTGCTGCGCGAAGGCGTCATCAAGAAACACGAACGCGTCGCCTGCGTACTGACCGGTCACGTGCTCAAAGACCCCGACGTCACCGTCGCCTATCACACCGGCATGAGCAAGAAAGACGCCAGCAAGCGAGAAGCCTCGCGCGACGTCCACATCCCGCTGGGCTGCAGCGTCAACCGTCCCATCCGCGTGCCCGACAACCTCGAAGCGATTCTGAAAGCGATGGAAGCATGAGCGATGTGATGCAGTCGCCCCAAGGCGTCCCCGCACTCGATGTGCACAGCCTCGTCAAGAGCTACGCCACCCTCACCGCCGTTCGAGGCCTCTCCTTCCGCGTCATGCCCGGACAGGTCCTCGCCATGGTGGGCCCCAACGGCGCTGGCAAAACCACCACCATGCGCTGCATCGCGGGCATCCTCCCCGCGACCCAGGGCTCAATCGCCGCCGGCGGCTTCGATCTCGCGAAGCAACCCGTCGAAGCCAAGAAACGCGTCGCCTACGTCCCCGACGATCCCAAGCTCTTCGACAACCTCACCGTCTGGGAGCACCTCGAGTTCATCGCCAGCGCGTACGAACTCCGCGACTGGCAACTCCGCGCCAACCAGTGGCTCGAACGCTTCGAACTTGCTCCCAAGCGCGACACGCCCACCAGTGAACTCTCACGCGGCATGCGCCAAAAGATCGCCGTGATCGCCGCCTACGTGCGCGAACCAGCCTTCATCATGCTCGACGAACCCATGACGGGTCTGGACCCGCGCGGCATTCGCACCATGAAAGACAGCATCCGCGAGCAAGCCCGCAGCGGCGCAGCTGTCATGCTCAGCAGCCACCTGCTCGCCCTCGTCGAAGATCTCTGCGACGCGCTGCTCATCATGCACAAAGGCCAGCTCGTCTTCTTCGGCAGCGTTCTCGAAGCCCGCGAGAAATTCGCAGCCCAAGGTGGCGACACATCACTCGAAGACGTCTTCTTCCGCGCCACCGAAGGCGCAGCGCCCGATCTCGCCGCCGCCGCGCCGCCGCCACCCCCCACCGCCACGCCGGACGTACGCCCATGAACTTCATCGTCCACAAGTCCATGTGGTTGCTGATGCGCATGCGCTTCAAAGGCTGGCTGCGCGCCCAGTTCTCCGGCAAAAGCATCGGTCGTCTCATCGCCGCCATCATCGGCACCGTCATGTTCGGCCTCTGGATGCTCAACGCCGTCCTCTGGCCCGTCCTCTCCGGTCGCCGCTCCACCCACGGCCTGCAAACCACGCCCGAAGATGTCGTCAACTTCGGCGCTCTCGCCATGGGCGTCATCACGTGCATCGGCATCGTCTTCGGCGGCGGCTCCAAGCTCATGAGCTTCCGCCCCGCCGAGCTCGATCTCGTCGTGCCCGGTCCTTACTCCCCGCGCACACTCATCAACTACAAGCTCCTCACGATCTTCGCGTCAGGCCTGTTTTCAGGCATCTTCTACGCTCTCATCTTCGCCCGCCACACGGGCCACTTCGTCAGCGCATTCATCGCCGGCGTGCTCGCCACGCTCTTTGCCACCCTCGCCAGCATCTCGCTGGGCCTCCTCGCCGAACTCGCCGGCCCCAAGCGCCTCGCCGTCCTCATCGCCACGCGCACCGTCATCCTCGCGGGCGTCGCATGGGTCATCTACCGCCTCACTATCGCCGCCCGCGCTGCGCAAGTCGCGGCTGAAGAAGCCCGCGCCGCTGCAGGCGAGGACGCCACCAAGCGACTCGAGGCCATGAGCGACGCCCTGAGCGTGCGCGAGCGCGTCGCCGCTGTCATCGCCGAGCCCGCCGTCTCCGTGCTCGTCGCCCCCTTCAAGGCCTTCTCGCATCTCTTCGCCGCGCAAACGCTCCCACAGATGGCCCTCTGGACCACCGTCTGCACGCTCATGGTGCTGCTCACCTGGGCCGCCATCGTCCGCATGCACCGCGCCTGGCAGGAAGTCGCCGTGCGCGTCAGCGAGCGCAACGCGAAAGCCGCCGAGCAGCTTGTCAAAGGCCGCACGCAGCGCAGCTCACTCAGTCGCCGCCTCGCCAGCCTCGCGCCCCAGCTTCATTGGATGGGCCCGCCCCGCGCCGTCGCTCGTCGCCACCTCACCGCCAGTATGCCCATGGTCCTCTCCGCGCCATTCGTGGGCGCAATGGTCCCGCTCGTCATGGGATACCTCCTGCGCAACGCACGTCCCGCCGCCAACGGCGACGAGCCCGCACAACTCATCGCCGGCATGGCCGGCCTCGTGCTGCTCCCCGCCATCGTCTTCGTCACCCCCGCCCTGCTGCGCATGGACTTCCGCAACGATCTCGATCACATCGAAACGCTCAAGACGCTCCCGTTCTCCGCCACGCGCCTCGTCGGCGCTCAGCTCTTCACGCCGCTGCTCGTCTGCACCATCATGGCATGGTCCCTTTCGGCAGCATGCCTCGCCGTGGGCGGCGGAGCCATCCTCTCCAAGATCGATCTTGGCGTCGTCGTTCTCTGCCTCGCCGCTATTCCCATTCTCATCCTTCTCATCCTCGCCATCGACAACACGCTCTTCCTGCTTCTCCCCGAGCGTCCAATGCACGGCAAAGGCTTCAACGTCGCCATGACCGGCAAGCGCGTGCTCACCACCGCCGCGCGCATTCTCACCTTCGCCGTCACATCGCTCCCCGTCGCCCTCTTCGCCTGGCTGACATATCTCATCAGCGACAGCATGCTCGCCGCCGGCATCGCCGGCCTCGTCGTCGCCGGCTGCGTCGCCATCGGTGGCGTGCTTCTCACCGCGTGGGCCTTCAAACGCTTCGACGTCTCGCGCGACATGCCGGAGTGATGCCCTTCAATCCGCAGGCACGCACCGCCCCTTGCTCCAATCGCGCAGCCACTGAATCTTCTCCGCCATCGTCACGCTCAAGGGCGGACTCGTGCGCAGCACGTGCTCAATCATCGCCCCCGTCAAGTGCGTCTTCTCATACGTCGCATCAATGTGCGCACTCACGATCGCCTGCTCAATTTCCGATCCGCTATACCCCTTGCTCACATCTGCCAGCTTCGCCAAATCAAACAGTCCCGGCTCATACCCGCGCTTGCGCAGGTGAATACTGAAAATCACCTCGCGCACACCCTCCGTCGGCAAGTCCACAAAGAAGATCTCATCAAACCGTCCCTTGCGCAGCAGTTCAGGCGGCAACGCCTCAATGTCATTCGCCGTCGCGACCAGGAACACATGACTCTGGTGCTCCTGCATCCACGTCAGCAGGCTGCCGAACATCCGCCGCGACGTGCCCCCGTCATTGCTCGTGCTGCTCGCGCTCGCAAACCCCTTTTCAATCTCGTCAATCCACAGCACGACCGGCGCCATCGCCTCCGCCTGCTTCAGCGCATCGCGCAGATTGCGCTCCGTCTCGCCCACATACTTGTTGTACAACTCGCCCGCATCCAGCCGCATCAGCGGACGCTTCCACGCCGTCGCAATCGCCTTCGCCGCCAAGCTCTTCCCCGCCCCTTGCACACCCAGCAGCAAAACCCCGCGAGGCGGCTTCTCACTCGTCGAACTGAACAACGCCTCGCGCTTGCGCAGCCACGACTTCATGTTCGCCAGCCCGCCGATGTCATCCAGCGACGCCGGCGACTCCACGAAATCCAGCACGCCC
>DATGWV010000443.1:0-5122 GCA_035299305.1 Phycisphaerales bacterium
TGCACGCCAGAGGCGTCGTCGCGCTGCACGAGGCATAAAGGGCGATGGTCGTGTCCAGCGCGCTGCCGCACGTCTGGAAGACCGCCGTGCCGCTGGTGGCCGGACGATACTGATACCACAGGTCCGGCGCGTTGTTGCCGTTGCAACCAACGCCAGCCGGGTTCGCCACGTCAACCGTCGCGCCCGTGTTGTCACCCGTCACCTGCACGCCATCGCTCAGCCACGTCGCCGTCGCGCACGTTTCGTTCACCGGACCACAGTTGGGAGGCGTCACAACCAGCGTGCCCGTGCCCGTCGCGGCGTTGAAGCCACCCAGACGCACCAGATACGTCGTGTTCGCCGCCGCCGAGAAGTTCAGCGTCGAGCCCAGCCCGTTGGCTGCGCAGCCAGCGGTGTCGTCGTTGCACGTGATGAGCGTGCCGCCGCAGCCGCTGTACAGCGCCATCTTGGTGTCAAACGTCGCATCGCAGATCGCAATCGTCGTGTCGCCCGCGCAGCTGCCCGTCGTGTACGTGTACCACACGTCCGCACCAATCTGCGTATAGCCGCTCACCACGCAGTTGGCCGGCTCGTCCGGACCATCCGTCGTCGCGCCCGTCGTCACGATGGGCGTCGAGCCCGGACCGATCGGCTGAGCCGCGACGCAGTTGTCATTGAACGGTGCCCCGCTGCCGCTCGTGCTCGGCACATACACCGCGCCGCTGACCGACGCGCCAGTGCCAGGCAGGAAGAGCCCGATGTCCGCCGCACCGCTCGCCGGCGCAAGGTTGGTCTCAAACCAGAAGTTGTAAATCGTGTCCCAGCGCAGAGCATTTTCCTGCTGGTCATCGGCGTACAGGTTGGGCATGGTCCAGCGCACCGCGCCGCTGCTGAACGAGCTCGCCCAGTCATCGCCCTTCTGCTTCTCGCCGCTGTGATACGCCACATCGCGGAAGCCCATGTTGGTCACCGTCGCCGTCGCAGGCACCGGCACCGTGAAGCTGCTGCCAGCGCGGTTGCTGTTGAGGTTCTGCACCGCGTACTCATAGCGGTACTGCCCGCCGCCCAGGTTGATCACCTTCGAACCGATGATGAACCGGCCGTCGTTGGCCACGTCCGCGTTCGAGATGACCACGGTGTTGTCAGCGATCGGATTGCCGCTGCCATCCACGCCGCCGCCGTAATCGCGCCACGCCTGAATGCCCGGCTTCTGCCGCTGCGTCGTGTTACGCAGTTCCATCGCCCGCGACGTCGCATTGAACGTCACTCGGCGATAGCTCTGGTTGTTGTTGTCGTTGTTCGCGCCCGCGTCTTCCGGCTGGATGTAGCTGCTGCTGACAAAGTACAGCGCGCCCGCCGTCGTCAGATCAGTGTCCGGAACAATCAATCGCTTGGTGAGCACCGCGCTCGCGTCGCCCGGCTCATTGGTCGCGCCCCACGCTCCGCTGTTCGCAGCGAACGCGATCGCGCCAGTCGTCGGATTGATGTGCCACTTGGGCCCCAGGTCGGTCTGGTCGCCGTTCAAACCCGCGCTGTACGGATCCGAGCACTGCGGCATCAGGAACGCGCACGCCGGGTTGCTCTGCGTCGGACATGAGCCGCACACCGTGCCGTTGAGAGCGCAGAAGCCGTGCTTCAGCCACGCCTGCGAAATCTGCTCAAACCGCCCGTTGCTCAGGCGATAGATGTTCTGGCTGATGACCGGATACTGCGCCGCAGCCGTGCGCTGCCAAGTGAGCGGCACCGTGCCGATGTTGCACGAGATCGTGCCCACCGCATATGACCGCTTGCCGTTGATCGTGCCGCCGCTGGTGTAATGGGCCACGTCGTACAGGTCGCCGACGATCACGTCAACGCCCGTCGTCTGCGCCATCGCCGTGCCCGCGCAAGCAGCCAGCAAGGCCGCCGCACACAGAGTGCTTGCTTTCATCCGCATCTGTCATTTCCTTCCCAAAGAAACCAACATGAACACCAGCGCCTCGCGGCGCACGACAGGCTGCTGCTCGTCCGCGACACGTGCCGCCGACCCGCAACATCCCCCTGCCGAAACCCCACAAAAACACAAATCTAAACACAAACCTAACACCCACAAGACCCAGTTTCGCAAAACTGTCTTGCAAACAACACGATTGTGTCACCCGAGCCGCCCGAAACGGTGAACCCGATCGGTAGGTCCAGTGTACTGATATTTCTGGATAATGCAACCCGAAATAACCCTTTTCGGCACTTTGGCCCCTCGCCACGCCGTCTGCACCGCTGCCCCGCCCGAGAAAACGCCGGCTCGCGCGTTTCAGTCCTTGCGCATCAAAAACAGGTAATTGAACCCGCGCAGAAAGAAGTTCCCCTCCTCCGCCGCCTTGCGCCAGTTCCCCTTGTCCAGCTTCTGGTTGTGCCGCACCACGCTAATGATGTCAATCGCCCGCATGCGCTTCTGCATCATCGCAAACAACTCAAACCCGATGGGCATGAACACCCCGCCCACCGTCCCCTTCTGCTTGCGGAAACTGTCTGACACATACAGCCCCATATACCGCTTGGGCTTCAGCACGCGATGAATCTCCGCGATCACCTTGTCCATCGCGTCGTAATAGTGTTCGACCTTCTTCTGGGGCTCCGCACTCGCATCCAGCTTGCCGATACACCGCGGATCATCGCTGTAATCCACGTGCGTGCTGTAAGGCGGATCGATAAACACAAAATCCACGCTCGCATCAGGCAGCTTGATCACCCGCGCATCACCCTGCTGAATATCAGGCCGAGTCGGCGCAAGATCAAACCCGATGCCCTTGCGTCCCACATCCGTACACACATCCAGCGTCGTCCCGCTGCCACACATCGGGTCCAGCACGCTGTCACCCTCGCGCGTGTACCGCATCAGGCACTGCCAAATCACCCAGCTCGGACTCGCGCCCACGTACTCGTTGTGCCCTTGCATCGCGCCACCGCTGCCCCCGCCGCGCCCGCCAAACTTGCTCTTGACAACCTCCCCCTGCTCATTCACAAACGCGTCATAGTGCTGGCTCGGATACTCCCACAACGTCGTCGCCAGCACGCGCAAGGGCGGCTTGCTCCCAGGCCGCACATGAGGCCGCGCACCCAGCCCGCCCTCGCGATCCTTCCCCTTCCGAAACGGCGATCCAAACGAGCCACTCATGCCCCAGCATATGCGAAGCTCCGCCAATCCAACGAATTGACCATGCGCTCCTTGCCCTTTCTGGTATACTGCCCCGAGCGTTTCGCGGTCGCACTCTGTTTCAGGAGGTTCGCGCCATGCTCTCGACGCATCTGCTTCGCTCTCTCGTCCTCTCACCCGACGCCTCACTGCCCACCAACTCGGGCGGCGGCATCTCCCCATCCATCAAGCCCATGGGTGGCCTTCCCGTCGAACCACCGCCACCCAAGATTCAGTCCTTCGAGCAAAAGCTCGGCATTCGCAAAGGCGGCGAAGACATCTGGAAGCGCACGCCGTCGTCAACCGGCCAAGGCGCATGCCACGTCAAGACCTTCCACTGCAAACTCAGCGATGACGCCTTCGGCTTCCTCGACACACAAGTCAACGAATGGCTCGATGCCCACCCCGCGTACGAAGTGAAGCTCGTCACGACCAGCATCGGCGAATTCCAAGGCAAAGTTGGCAAAGAGCCCCACCTCATCATGCAAGTCTGGGTCTGAACCTCGCGCTGTGAACAACCAGTGAACCCGACCACCGACGCGCACGCCGCTCGCCGTTGTGGTATCGTGCGCTTTTCGCAAATAGCAGAAGGAGGCGCACGTGGCTCGCTTGCAGGAAATCCTCAGTATCGACCCCGAACTCGCCGCTGAACTCAAGCGCATGAACAAAGCCGGCGTGCCGCTCCCGCGCGCCGCCGCCACGGGCGTGCACCGCGAAATGGTCAAAGCCGTCATCGAGCCGCTCATGCGCCGCCGCGATGCCAAGCGTCCGCTGACCGAAGCCGTCATCAAAACCTATGGCCGCCCCGTGCTGCTCGTACGCGATGGCAAAATCGAACTCCCCGAATCCACCGTCATCCGCGAACGCATTTTGCAGGCCAAATCCGCCCTCGAATCGCGCATCCCCGCCGTCGGCCGCGTTGAGTTTGAAGACACCGAAGAGATGTACTACTTCGGCACCGGCTGGGTCATCGCCGAAAACACCATCATCACCAACGCACACGTCGCCGAAGAGTTCTCACGCGGCAGCAAAGGCAAGTACGCCTACCTGCGAGATCCCACCTATGGCGAGCTCCGCGCGCAAATCGACTTCCGCGAAGAGCACCGTGGCGACAACGAGTTCGAAGTCCTCTTCGACAAAGTGATGTTCATCGGCAACCAGAACGACCAGCCCGACCTTGCCATCATCACCGTCAAGAAACACGCTGGCCTGCCCGATCCCATTCCCCTCGCCGACAAGAACGCCAAGAAAGGCGACAACGTCAACATCATCGGCTACCCCGCCGCTGATGATCGCGGCGCAACCGACGTCATGGGCAAAGCCATCTTCAAAAACATCTACAACGTCAAGCGCGTCGCGCCAGGCCGCGTGCTCGATCAAGACGGCGACTGGTCCTTCAAGCACGACGCTTCCACCTTGGGAGGTAACTCCGGCAGCGTCGTCCTCGACGACCAAGGCCGCGCCGTGGGCCTCCACTACGCGGGCGAACTGCTCAAAGCCAACTACGCCGTGCGCATCGAAACGCTCAAAGACTGGATGCGCAAGCTCAAAGTGCGAGTGCGCGTCGCCGATACTCCCGCGCAGCCCACCAAGCCCGCCCCCGCCGTCGCGAGCAAAGAAGCTGCGCCCAAGAACACCAACGGCTACACCGCAGACTTCATCGGCGCCAAGTTCCCCGTGCCGCTTCCTGCACTCACCAACGTCAAAGCCGACCTCGCCAAACCAACAACAGGCGACGTGCTCACCTACACCAACTTCTCCGTCGCCATGTGCAAGAGCCGCCGCCTCTGCTTCTTCAGCGCAGTCAACATCGACGGCGACAAACGCATCAAGATCGTCGGTGGGCGCGAGTCCTGGAAACTCGATGACCGCCTAGGCAAGCAACTGCAGATCAAAGACGAGTGCTACGGCCGCGAGACCGACAAGAAGTTCAGCCGAGGCCACATGACCCGCCGCGAAGATCCTGTCTGG
>DATGWV010000444.1:0-1837 GCA_035299305.1 Phycisphaerales bacterium
GCTCATGTCGAGCAACTTTGACGAAGCGACGCGAGCCGCGGCGTTGGCGTCGGGTGCGACGATGTGCGTGAGCAAGCATGACTTGGCGACGAGCTTTGATGCGACGGTGTCGAACATGCTGCAGCGTGCAACCAGCGCGCGTGCGGCGGCGTAATGTCGGGTGTGGACAGCCGGGGCGAAACTGACAACACAGTGACGAAGCATCCGCGAGGCTCACGCTGGAGGCGGTGGGCGGTGCGCGTATTGGTGTTGCTTGTGGGAGCGGGCATGCTGCGATGGACGCACGTGGTGGAGTCGCTCACGTTCTACTTTCCATCACGGGCCGCGTTCTTGACACCTGCGATGGCGGAGGATGTTGAGTTCGCCGCGAGTGATGGCACAAAGCTGCACGGGTGGTTTGTACGGGCGCGTGGTGCGGCGCCGGGAGAGGTGCGGCCGGCGATTTTGCATGCACATGGGAATGCCGGCAACATCGCGGATCACATCGCGTTTTCGGAGCATCTGGCGGATGCCGGGTTTCATGTGTTCATCTTCGATTACCGCGGGTACGGACGCTCGGCGCCGACGCGGCTGCTGACGCGCGAGGACCTGCTGCGCGACACGGACGCGGCGATGGATGCACTGCTGGCGCGGGGAGATGTTGATCGCGAGCGGATCGGGGTGTATGGCGTGAGTCTGGGCGGGGCGCCGGCGCTGGCACTTGCGTCACGACGGCCCATTGCGAAAGCGGTGTGCACGGTGAGCGCGTTTGCGAGTTTTCCGAAGATCGCGGGTGATGTGCTGCCTGGGCTGGGGCAACTCCTGATTCCGTCGGGCATGAGCAATATTGACGCGGCGGAGCGGCTGAGCGCGCCGTATCTGATTGTGCATGGCTCGGCGGATGAGATCATTTCGGCGAAGCATGCGGGTTTGCTGGAGGACGCCGCAAAGCGGGGTAAGGTGGATGTGACGCGCGTGATGATCGATGGGGGCGATCACAATGGGATCATGGATCACGCGGCGGCGCGTGAGGCGACGATCGCGTTCTTTCGCGAGCACTTGGTGCGGGTGCCGTGAGGGCGTGCGAAGGGCCGGCTTACCGAAGGAGAGACTTCGATTTCAATACGCATCGCGGTCGCGGTAGATGACGTGGCAGGCTTTGCAGCTTGTGTCGAGCTTCTTGAGTTGCTCGTCGAGCGTGGGCTTGTCGGACTTGCGCTCGAGCAGTTGTTCCATCTGATCGGCGTCGCGCAGGTTGGCGGCGAGCAACGCGGCGTACTCGGGGCCTTTGGCGAGAGCCATCTTGTGCTGGCCGCTGGCTTCGAGCATGTCCTTGAGGCGCGCGGCTTCCGCAAGGGGGATGAGATCGGGGTGATCGGCGGGGGTGCCCCAGTCGGCTTTCTGGCTGTACTTGAGACTGTCCATCGCGTTTTCGATGTCGCTCATGACCATGCCGAGCAACTTCTCGCTGCCGGGCATGCCTGCATCGGCGGGCAGGGCGTTGATTTTCGCCGGCGTGGCGGGCGTGGCTTGGGCGACGCTGCGCCACAGGCCTGTGTAGCCGGCTGCCGTGCCGGCGGTCTTGAGATAGTCCTCGCCCTGCATGGGCGTCATTTCGCCCAGTGAGATCAGCGCGCATGCGGTGGCGGCGGCGGAGCGGTGCTTGCCGTGGTGGCAGTGCACGTAGACCTTGCCGCCGTCTTTGGTGCCGTCGCGCAGGGCGCGGGCGATCGCGAGTTGCTGGGTTTCGGAGAGGCCGTTGTAGCCGGTGGGAATGTGAACGTATTCAACGCCCGCTTGCTTGGCCCAGTCGAGGTTGGGCTTGGCGCCGTCGACGCTGATGACGCGGGTGACGCCC
>DATGWV010000445.1:0-3154 GCA_035299305.1 Phycisphaerales bacterium
ACCTTCATCTCCGCCGGCGGCGTCACCGCAAACAACATCGCCCGTTATAACGGCGCGTCCTGGTCGTCCATGGGCTCCGGAACGGCGGACGAGGTCCGGGCCGCAGTGGCCATGCCCAACGGCGATCTCGTGGTCGCAGGCTCATTCACGAACATTGGCGGTGTTAATGCCAATCGCATCGCGCGCTGGAACGGTGCAATGTGGTCGCCGTTGGGAACCGGCCTCAACGGCATTGTGCATGCACTCCTCGTGCTGCCCGATGGAAATCTCATAGCAGCCGGCAACTTCTTGTCAGCGGGAGGCCGCGCGGCAAATCGCATTGCACGCTGGAACGGCTCAGTCTGGTCGTCCCTGGGAACTGGCTTGGATAGCGGCGTCAATGCACTCGTCCTCTTGCCCAACGGCCATCTGGTCGCGGGTGGGATTTTCAGCAACGCCGGAGGTGTGAGCACGTCTTCCATCGCCCGCTGGAATGGCGTCGCCTGGTCCGCGTTGGGAACTGGTGTTAATGGTTCCGTCTCCGCGTTGGCGATCACGCCTGATGGAAAACTCATAGCGGGCGGCTCGTTCTCGATCGCGGGCGGACAGAGCGCAAGTCGAGTCGCGCGCTGGGATGGATCCACATGGTCGCCTTTGGGCACTGGTCTTGAAGGCAACGTGTTTGCATTCACCGTACTTTCAAATGGTGACTTGGTGTCGGCGGGTTTCATCACTTCCGCAGGCGGGACGCCCGTGCGCAATATCGCGCGCTGGGACGGCACCAGTTGGTGGCCACTCGGGGCGGGGCTGAACAGCAGCGTGAACAGCGTGGCTCTGCTGCCTAACGGTGACATCGTGGCCGGCGGGATGTTTACGAGGACTGGCACGACAACCGTGAACTACATCGCCCGTTGGGACGGCTCGGCCTGGTCACCCGTGGGTGCAGGTGTCGACGGCATCGTCAGTCTCGTCACCGTCTTGCCTTCAGGCGATCTGCTCGCAGGAGGCAAGTTCTCGCTTGCCAGCGGTGTCGTCGCTCCGTACTTCGCCCGCGCATCGTGCGTCACACCAGCCTGCCACTCCATCGACTTCAACAACAACACCGTTTTCCCCGAAGACCAAGACGTCATCGACTTCTTCACCGTACTCGCCGGCGGCAACTGCGCAACCTGCTCCGACATCGACTTCAACAACAACGGCGTCTTCCCCGAAGACCATGACGTCATCGACTTCTTCACCGTACTCGCCGGCGGCTCCTGCGGCGGCTGATCTGCTCACATACATCACTTCGCCCGAGGGGCTCACCCGACCGGTCCGCCGGTCGGGTTTTTCATCGCCCCACCAACCCATGTCTCCCCCAGCCCCCACCGCACGACTCGCATCGCAACGCAAGTGCCCCAAACACCTTGCGCTCCATACCCAAACCATCATCACGACTTTCCACGCTCCCCCACCCGCACCACTTTCCTCCGCCAACTTACCGTCCTATCATCCCCTCCACAACCGGCCCCGTCGTCTAGCCTGGTCCAGGACACATCCCTTTCACGGATGTGACATGGGTTCGAATCCCATCGGGGTCACTTGAATGCACGCTCGCACACGCGGGCGTGTTTTCGTTTTTGCTCTGCATTTTCAGCTCTTTGCACGCGTTGACACACGTCGCGCATTGATCCCTTCGCCGCGACGACACCGACCCTGAATTGCCGTACCTACGCATAACAGTGCGCCGTTTTATGCGCCGCTTTCTGCGCCGCGCGGCTCCGCTGCATTGCACGCAGCTCCGCAACGGCAAATCCCCCGCGCGACCGTAACCAGACGTCAACCATCCAGATCATGCGACGCAACCAGAAAAAACTCGCGCCACGCCGCTCGGCGATTTCACCCCCACCCCCCATCACACTGGGTTCAATCGCCAAATCGCGACATTCAACGCCGTCGCAAAGCTCACCCACGCCAGATACGGCACGAGCAACAACGCGGCGGCCCGACTGACTCGAGAGAACATCACAATCGTCCCGACGATCGCAACCCACATCAGCACAATGTCCACCAGCGCAAGGTCAATGCGACGAAGCCCAAAGAACAGCGGAGTCCACAGAGCATTGAGAAGCCACTGCACCACAAAAACGATCAACGCCGGCGCGCGAGCTTTCCATCCGCCATCGCGCCACACCAGCCACGCCGCGACCGCCATCGCGATATACAACAGCGTCCACACCGGTCCAAAGACCCAACTCGGCGGATTCCACGATGGCTTGTTGAGCTCAGCATACCACTGCCCCATCGTCACAAACGCACCAGTCGCCGCCGCAGCAAAGCAAAGCACAAGCCAGCCAACCAGCGCGACCACCTGACGTGAGATCGTAAATGGAGATGAGACGAGTACTGCCATCGCTATAGCTTACATATCGCGCACCGATCACGTAAACGTCCGCCGCGTGTTCTCGTCTCGCATCAGCCGCGCTGCGCCATCGAGGAACACGAACGACGCGGCGACCACGCGTGCGAATTGCACGACACCGCCGCCAACGCCAAAGCGCATCCACGCTGCACGCCTATGCAACGAAATCATCTCAAAGACAAACGCACTAATTGCACTACCTGCGCTTCACCGCACTGATCGCCGCCTTCACCACCGGCGTGAACAGCCGCGCGGCAATCGCATACCGCAAAACTTGCACAGCCACACGCGTCATCGGCGAATGCGACGACTTCTCCACCTTCGTCAGCACACGTGCCGCCACAATCGTGCCTAACGCGGAAATCATGCCGTGAATCGGCTGCGATTTGCGGTCTTGTGCCGCCTGGGCTTCAACTTCGTCATCAACGCGCTGAGCCCAGGCAAGCAACTTGACCTTCGCATCCTCGACTGATCGCGCCGCGTCCTTCCGAACCGGAGTGGGAACCGGGGTGGAAAGTGGAGCGGCAACTGCAGCAGGTAATGGAGTGGCGATCTGTGTCATACATCCCGCCTGTTCACGATCGACTTGAACATGAACACTCCGCCGCCCGCCAGAGCTAGCACCAGCACGCCGCAGATGAACGTCGCAAGCGGCTTGCCCACATGCGGCTCCAGCCACCACAACACACTCGCGGCGAGCATGCCCAATCCTGCCACGCTGAGCACGGCGGCCACGAAAATGACTCCCACGCCCAGCACAAGATTGGCAATCGC
>DATGWV010000446.1:0-2252 GCA_035299305.1 Phycisphaerales bacterium
GGCCTCGCTGGCCGTCGCCGCCGCTAACGCGGTGTGACTTGTGCCGCGAAAGCGGCGTGCCGGAGGCGGAGCTTCCGGCGACTGCTGCACGGAAACGCTGTTTGTGTGCAGACGGGTCTGTCATTCGCTAGAAATTGTGCAAAGAGTCTCCCGCAGCCCTCGGCAGTTAGCCGGGGGCTGCGTGTTTTGGAGGGGGAAGTGACGAAGTGGTGAAGCGATGAAGCGATGAAGCGATGAAGCAACGACGCAACGACGCAACGACGCAACGACGCGACGACGCGTCGACGTGACGAAGCGATGAACCGATGAAGCGCCGGCGCGTGGCGGCATGAGTACGAGCCTTGCGGGGCTCTGCGAGTGGCGCTTCGCAAATGTGGGCGCGATGTGAAGCGGGCTGGTTGGGTATCAGAGCGCGAGGGTGGCGCTGCGGGGGATCGTGAACTTCTTGCCGCGAAGGTCGGCCGGTTCGAGTGCGGTCATGGCGGAGAGTTCGAGCGTGCAGTCAGGGGAGCCGTCGGGCTTCTTGGGCACGGCGATTCCCGCTGATTCGAGCCAGCGGGCGGCGCGGGCGGATTGCAGGGCCTTGCTGGTTTCAACGCTGTCGACGCCCGTCGCGTTCTTGATGGGGGCGAACTCTTCGTTGCGGTCGGTTTCCATCACGATGCTGCTCTTGCACATCGCGAGAGCATCGAAGATGAACTTCTCGAGCTTGATGCCGTTGTTGGCGGCGGGGCTCACGGGGTTGCCTGCGGCGTCGATGCACGGAATCTTCTTTTCCGCGCGGTGGCAGGGAAGCGTGAACTTGGGATTGGTTGCAAGGCGCGTGAGGAACTCGACGCTGATGATGTGAATGGCGATGCTGCCAGCGTTGAATGCGAGGTTGCCCTGCGCATCCACCTTGTTCGATAGCTCCCTGGGCATGTCGCTGTATTCGATGACTTCGGTCTTGCCGTCGGCGAGGCAGAAGACGCCGACCTTTTCATCGGGACCGGCCTTCGCGACCATCTTGCTGCTCATCTCGCCCGAGCTTTCGCTCGCGCCGCCTGCGCCCACGTGCAGGCCGATGAAGACCGGATCGATCACGCGCACGAGCGGGTTGTCAACTTGGAAGTAACTGAGCTGCTCGATGCCGCGGCGCTGCATGTCGGCGAGTGCGCCGCTGACGTGCAACGCACGCACACTGCCGCCGTGGCCGTCGGGGTTGGTCGCGACTTCGTGCTTGCTGGCCATGAGCATCTTGCCGGTGGCCATGTCGAGGCTGGGCATCACGCCTTGCTGGAAGAACATGATGCTGGTGGGATCAAGGCCGAAGGAGTTGTGCTGGCGGAAGAAGCTCACCGTCTGCTCATGGTTGAGCGGGCTCGTCATGACGTACCACGGAACGGTCACGCCATACTTGGCGTTGGTGGCTTTGATGCTCTCGGCGAAGATCGCGAAGAGCGGCTTGTTGGTCACGCTGCCAGCGGGGTAGCAGCCCTTGGGGCCTTCGAAACCAAGCCGCGAGCCTTGGCCGCCTGCGACGACGAACGCAGCGACTTTGCCGCGGCGAATGAGTGACTCGCCCGCGGCTTTCGCGGCTTCGCGATTCCATGAGCCATCGCCGCCGCGAATGGTGCCGTCGAGCGCGAAGTAGCGGGCGGGCCGGAGGTCTTTGGGGAGTTCGAGAACGGGCTTCTTGAGCACGTAGGCGTTGATGAGGGCGGGCAGGCCTTCGAGGTCCATGCTGTCGAGCTGGGTGTGCAGCGCGTCACGCTGGGCGGGCGTGAGCTGCGGCAGGAAGGCGAGGACGTGCGACTGGTTGATGGCGGCGAGGCGATCGTGGAGCGAGGGCATGCCGGGAAGGTAGGCGATGTGAGCATCGCGTTGAAGTCAGGATCACTTCATGGCAGCAGCGTGAGCACCATGTTGTCAAGGCGTTTCGTCCCACGCCAGCGTGCGACAGCTCTGAAGTTCGAGAAGCACGCGAACGCAACACCGCGAGGGTTTGGGCCTCGAACTGCGATGAAGGCGACGTCCGCATTCGGATGCCGCTCCCTCAAAGGTCATCGAATGGTGAGTGTGATTTGGGGGCCGGCGAGGGCTTTGGAGACGGGGCAGCTTGCCTTGGCAGTCTCGGCGTGCTGCTTGAAGGTGGCGGCGTCCATGCCGGGGACGTTGCCTTTAAGTTCGAGTTCGATGCGGGGAATGGCGAAGCCGGGGCCGTCTTTCTCAAGGTGGACTTTGGCGGTGGTTTCGAGTGAGGCGGCGGGGTG